>CAYMTD010000005.1:12953-21887 GCA_964393245.1 uncultured Syntrophaceae bacterium | reverse complement strand
CACTATAGACAAGCACGTGGGGTCGAAGGGCGAGGGGTTGAAGCCCAATTCTTACGGTTGTCGGCACTGGGATGACAGGGATACCAAAATCGATGTAGACACTTTTAATTTCGACGGCAGCCTGGTCTGCATTCCACCGGCCCATATTGTTTCGGCCCTCGCCCCTTTCGCCCCATGCCCCTGAATCCATTTCAAAAACGAATGTTCCGCTTGCCTCCTTTCCCACTGATGCATCGATTTTTAAAATCGCACGGCTTTGCATGAACGAACGAGTCTTATCCAAAGCCTGGCCAAAGCCTGGTGAAGGATTGAGCAGGGGAGAAGGTCCATACAGCGGGGACGACCAGGCAACATAGGGTTGCCAAGGGGGTATGTCATATGCATGAGGTACATTTTCCCCCAAAAACGATGCCATAAAAATGAAACCAGATCCCTTGAACTCAACTTTCTGAGCATAGACGGTGGTACCAAATGTCAGAACTAAGAATCCAACTAAACTTATGACCGTGAACTTTTTCATATCTCCTCCTCTTCCTTTTTCTGTGATAGTGATTGCTGTAAGTGCCTAGTGGTTAATTTCTAAATTCCACAAACACTATTCACTGACATTCACCTCTTTATAAATTCTTCACCTCCTTTCTTCTTACCCAGCAGTCAATGGCTGATAGGGCGGGCTTAATCACTGAGTTAATCAATCGATACCACGCCCTATTTGGGTGAACAAGAAGAAGAAGTTATGATCTTCTTATCCTTGATATCACTTCCCTTAATTTTGTTGCAATTCTTCCAAGGAAATTTTCTTTGACTCGCGTTGGCCGATTTAAACTTATCAAGAAAAGATATGGGGAAGTGATTTTGCGATTACCTATAGGCAGGTAATAGATCAGAACGACAATCTTGAAAAAGAGGAGGGGAGCATAAGTGGGTGTTCTTCTTTATGGCCCTCAATGGTAAGCGAGCCGAATCGTGACGTCTGACAGCCAGAGGAAAATCCTCTCGCTGTTTTTACCCTGATCCCAGCAGTTAACCGACTAAGCCGAACCTGAGTTCTGATAATTCAGCTTCCTGTGTATGATCAAATAACATCACACTTCATCTGATTCTATCTATGATAAGATTCTTGTTCATGTGAATTAACTTCAGTCTCCAATTGGTAGGGTTTAGGCCTATCTTTTTCTTGAAAAATTGACAAAAATAGTTGGGGTCACAAAAGCCAGCTTCATAAGCGATTTTTTTAATCTTCAAATCGATGTTGCCCAGAAGATCTTTTGCTCTTTCGAGGCGTGCCTGGATGAGGTAATCCCGTAATGTTATTCCCATGACCTCCTTAAAGACATGAGAGAAATAGGTTCGGCTCAACCCTGAAAAGGTAGCTAATTCGCCAAGGGTAGGGGGATCCTGGATTTTCGCTTCGATCAAGCCCAGCGCTTTCTGGACCGCCATCCGATGTTTTAAGATGGAAAAGGTGTGTTGAGAATTATCATATTGAGGATCGTTGAAATCGATAGCTCTTTTATTAAGATTAGCAATTCTGCCCTCCGCTTGTGAAGACTTCATAAAACACCTCCTTCGGATGGAATTTCATTCAGCCATCCAGTGGAATTAATGGTTCAGTTTGAGCAGAAAGCGTTTAATAAATTCAAATTCAGGGTATTTTTAACGCGAAAAAAAATGATTAAAGAAGGTTTCGAGGAGGGTGAAAAAGGGATTGAGTAATCTCCAAAGGTTGGAATAAATTCTCAGCAGCATTTAACGCGTAGGAATTTAAAACAGCGAGATAAGATATTGTGCTTGGAGGGGCCAGATTACAACAGGAATGATCGTATTGGCATGGGGATCTATTATGACAATCAGGATAAGAAGGTTGGTGATGACCAGGATGATTCTCTTCGGAAAACGAACTTCCGTCTGCGCTTGAGAATTCCGTTGTAGAGCATAAATTCAGGGATATCGGGGTCGATAAGATAATCATGGAAAGGATAGGGATTAAAATTTTTTTGATGAAGTCCATCTCATCGTCACCGAAGGCATATAAAAAAGTTTAGATCAGGTGGTTACTTGTTAGAATACCATAACGCTTTTTGTAATCAAGAAGAGGAGGTTATAAACTGCTTCATTTTGTTAAGAATTTTCTCTTCTCCCCTTCATTTAGAAGGAGAGTTGCTGCCGATTTTAGCCCTATTCACATTCATTTTTTACGGCCGCTTTGCATGACTACCTGTCCTACCATCCCGCCCCCCATCGATTCATGGATCGAGGATTGATAGGATGGCTGATGGGTTGACGAATGGTGATCACCGGAATGGTGACCATCGCCCAAATGCATACACATCATGGGAAGTGAAAGCAGAATTGAACCAAGCACCATTATCTTTAAACTTCGGATCTTCATAACATCACTCCTCTCTTTCCATTCTTATCCTCCCAATCTTCCATCTTTGAGAAAAATGGTTCGTGAGGAAAAAGCCATATTCTCCGGATTATGAGTGACCATGATGATCGTCTGCCCCTCTTCGTTGAGGGTTTTGAAAAGATTCATAATCTCTTTTCCTGTTTTGGAGTCCAAGTTTCCTGTAGGTTCGTCCGCCAGAAGAATAGGGGGTGAATTCACCAACGCCCTTGCGATGGCCACTCTCTCCTGTTCCCCGCCCGAGAGCTGATCCGGAAGCCTCTTCTCTTTTCCCTTCAACCCGATTCTTTCCAGTAGTTCCTGTGCGATCTTTTTCTGTTCGTGGTTTGATTTGTCAGTAATAGAGAGGGGAAGCATCACATTCTCAATCACTGTGAGATAGGGAATCAACTGAAAGGATTGAAAGATAAAACCCAGATACTCTCTTCTGAAATCAGCCAACTTCTCCAATGGAAGTTTGTAGATGGGGATGTCATCCACCACAACATCACCCTTTGTGGGATGGTTGAGCCCACCAAGAATGGTCAGGAGAGTGGACTTTCCAGATCCGGAGGGTCCCATCACAGAGATGAATTCTCCTCGCTCGATATTCAGATCCACATTCAAGAGAGCCATCACACATTCTTCTCCACTCTCGTAAGTCTTTGATAATTTTTTAATCTCAATCAAACTCATATCAGCGCTCCCGCTCAGGCTAAGGATAAGGTTGAGGTTAAGTTTGAACCTGCTCCAATTCTTTTCCTAATTTCCGGTTTTGTTTTCGTCATTCCCCAACCTAAACCTTAACCTTTTTTTATGTTTTTTCTTAGCCTCGAGCTTTTCTTTTTATAACGCTCTCAACGCAGTTGTGGGATCCATCTTCGAGGCATGAATAGCCGGATAAGCGCTTGAGAGAATTCCGATCAAAGAAGAAAGGAAAATCGCCCCGATCGCCAACACAGGATCGAAGAATACCTTCCCACCCTTCATCCCGGTGACCATCGGACCTACGATCTGGGAAACCCCCAAGCCGAAAACATATCCCATCATTCCTGCCATCAAACCAACAATCAGGGCCTCTAAAAAGATGATTCGGACCACATGGGACTTCCGGAACCCAATGGCTCTAAAGATCCCGATCTCTCTCTTTCGCTCATTCACCGAAGCCATCATATTGGTGAAAACGATTAAGCTTCCTATGAGGAGGACAATGATCGATATCCCCACAGAAAACTTTTTAAAATGGTCAAGAGCCTCCATCTTCGTCTGAAGGGTCTGTTTGATCGCTGTCACCTTAGCATGGGGCAACTTTTGGGAGATCTGCCTCACGATCTCTTCAATCGGGCAGGTATTGCAGAAGGCTGAGACCTCAATCAAACTTAATGCCCCAGGCTTCTTCATCATCTCCTGGACAAATACCAAATCACTGAAGATGAGAAAGTCATCCTGTGATCCGGTCTCATCCAGAACCCCTGAAATCCTGACCGAGTTTCCATTGATTGATAAGGTGTCGCCTGTACTTTTGAACAGCCGGACAGCCACTTCATTTCCCAATAGCACCTCCTCGCGATTCTTAGGAATAGTGCCATGAACCTTCCACCATTTTTTGAGCCTCGATTCTTCTTCGAAATGAACGCCCATCAGGGAAACTTTCTTCCTTTCTATTTCCATAACCCCAATGAATTTGGGTGAAACGGTGCTAATGTTTTCCCTAACTTCGATTTGGCGGATTTTTGGAACATCCGAGTCCCTTAGGGCTTGGGCACCGATAGCGACACCTCCAATGCCCATCCCTCCATAGGAGAGGGAAAGGTCATCCGATCGAGGGAGGATAACGATATTAGCTCCAAACGCATCCAATTTCTTCGAGATATCTTCATTCATCATCCTGGTGATGGAGATGAGAGTCACGACCGTCGTAATCCCAATCGTCAAGCCGAGGATGAGAAAGAAAACCTTTCCTTTTCGCCTCTTCAAGTTATTAATGGAGATGTCTTTGAGTCGCATGGAGTTTCTCCTGAATCCCTCCCAACCTCCCTTTGGTAAAGGGAGGAGATAATATCTCCCCCCTTAGTAAAGCGGGATGAAGGGGATTTGCTTATCTTAATGTTTACCTAAACTCTCGGTTTCCAGTCGAGAACGGTCTTCTCATCGATCTGAATCCGGTCTTTCTCAATCGTACTCGGAATCACATCAGGTGGGTAGTTGAGGCACCCTCCTTTAATCCCTTTTAGAGTTTCCAGATCCCACTCGGTGTTGCAGGCATTACATACAAGGGTCTTATCCTGGATACGAAAACGCGTGGACCGACAGGGTTCACACATGCTGACCGCCGTCACAATCCTTCCGGACTGTGTAATGTAAGAAAGGAGGGGAACAGAGACCCCATTGGCTTGGTATTCGAACCGAACCATCTTCTTCTCCATTACCTCACTGAGAGGAATGGAGATTTTCCCTTTCTCCACTTTCGCTTGGATGTCGGTCATTCGGATCGTCTGGCCTGTATAGTCCACCTTGTTACTGATCTTTGGTTGAGAAGAGACTTTGGGATTAGGTGCCGTATTCCCTTGTATGATCCAGTAACCAATCCCTCCCAGTCCTATGGCGACGATGGCTAAGGAAATGGGTATCCAATAGGATTTCCCTTTCTTCTCGCCCAATACTTTCTCCTTCTTATCCTGGAATGAGGAACTTGAAAGTTGAAAACCGCACTTTTTACAGAAACGGCTTGACTCCTGATTCTTCGTTTGACACTTTGGACATGCTTTCATGTTGTGACCCTCCTTGAATGGAAAGATATTAGACTCGATGACCATACTTCTTATCTAACAATTCAATGACCTGTTCTACTGTAAATCCTTCGGCTAATTTCTCACGGATGAAATTCTTCTCCTCAGCCGCGCCCTTGGGCATGTCGCAGGTGCACGTTTCAAGAGGGAGTTCTCCACATCCCCCACAGGCACATTTGAAGTTCTTGGCCACGGCAATCACTTTTGATTCATCTACCTTGACCATCGAAGTGAGAGGAACGGGAGATGAAGATAAACGGGAAGCCTTCTCTGTCGTGAAAAAGGTCATTCCTAGCTTAACGAAGAAGCCAATGAGAAAGACCAGGCCGACGACAAGAGCGATCGTTTTGTAAGAGGGCCCACCCAGCTCGCGCTTGTGATTCTCTTTCGGGGCCCTGACAATTTCCTCTCCGCAAGTGACGCAGAAAAGAGTATCCAGCTCATTGAAATGGCCACAGTTTCTGCATTTACGTTGAGTTCCTTTCACTGATTTCTGGCTTCCAGTTAATCTTCCTCCACATTCAGTGCAGAAAATGGAGTCTCCAGGGTTCTCAAATCCACATTGAGCACAGGGAAGCCGAACGCCAAGGGTTGTTCCACATTTTCTACAAAATTTAGATTGCTTTGGGTTTTCAACCCCACATTGATTACATTTCATTTTAGTTCTCCCTAACTATATTTCAGCGCGGAGACGCAGAGGCAGTAGAGAAATGTTTTAGACAAAGGATTTTAGAAAATTGGAAACAAATTTAGAGGATGGATGTGGGTGGGTGGAATATTGCTCTTACAAATCCTTGGTCGGACATGGTCCCTACGGCAAGCGAGATAAAAGAAGAAGTAAGCGTTGGGAGATAATCTGTCAGCTCCAGGCGAAATAATTGAACGAAGGAACTTGAAGAGGGGCAGAGGGAACATTTTGATGTATTGGGATTGGAGTGGTCCATGTCACAGTGATCCATGTCACAGGGTTTTTGAAACGATGGAAGATAGTTATTGGCCAGTTGGGGGAAACCAGGAACCCCTGTAAAGAAAGGTAATAACAACAAAATCGAAACGAAAATATGAGTGACTTTTCTCAGCATTATTTTCAAAATAACACGACCAAACTGAATTTTCAATAGTAAATAAAAAATGATGGTCCCGTAAAAAGTCCTGATTTGTCACCCTGAACTAGGTCCTGAACTTGATTCAGGATCTATCGATTTGAGGGTCTCATTCCTTGATTTTGTTAGATGCTGAACCAATACTGAAAGGAGTTCAGCACAAGGTTCAGCATGACGTTTTCTCTGGTTTTTTACTTTTTACGATTTCATCAAAAATAGTTTATATTATTTCAAAATCCGGAGAATATGGGGCTGACAATTCTTGCCCCAAGAAAGTGGACATTTTAATGACCTGCCCAAGATTTGCAACCATTTCAATTTAATCTTAGAATGATTTTTGTCGCAGACACATCCCCTCTGGTCATCCGATGAAAGATCCATTTCATATCCAATGGCATATTACGAATGTTTGCAATCTTCGCTGCAAGCATTGCTATCAGGAGGATTTTTCGAAGAAAAATGATCTGGAATGGGCAGGATTAAAACGGGTATCGGATCATATTCTTGGGAGCCTAAGGGAATGGAACCGAAAAGCCTGCATCCATCTCACGGGTGGAGAGCCTCTGTTTAAAGAGGAACTATATGTCCTTCTGAACTACCTGGACCCAATACCCGAAATCGAAGAGTTGGGCATCATCACCAACGGACTCTTTTTCAATCCTGAAGTTGTTAATGGGCTCTCGGCTTCCAACAAATTGAGAAAGATCAAGGTCTCGTTAGATGGGGCGGATGCTGAGGTTCATGATTCCATCCGTCAAAAAGGTGTGTTTGAGAAGGTGATCCATTCTCTCCCCATGATCCAAGAAGAAAACAGATTTGAGATCATCCTGATGTTCACTGTCATGAAAAGAAATTATAAGACTCTCCCATCCCTGATCCGGCTCTGCCAGGATTTGGGCGTTCACGGATTGATTCTGGAGAGGTTCATCCCGTTAGGCAGAGGCAAGAAGTTTATGAATGAGGTTTTGGAAAAAAATCAGTGGAGAGAATTGGTGGAGATCCTCATGGAATTCTTTTCCATGGAATCGGATGGAAATGAATTTCCTTTCTATCAGGCCTTTCAGATTACATTCGATCAGGACGGGACAGAACTCTTAGGAGCCCCCTGCATCATCGGAAGGGACGGCCTCTGCATCATGCCGGATGGAACGGTTCTGCCCTGCCGGAGATTTCCTGTTCCGGTCGGAAACCTCTTGAGCGACTCCCTTAGGGACATCTGGGAGCGATCCGGGATATTGGAGAAATTGGGTAAGAAAGAGAACCTAAAGGGCAAATGCGGACGTTGCGAAATCGAAGATTGCCGCGGTTGCCGAAGTTTGGCCTTGGCGCTAACCGGGGATTATCTGGGAGAGGATCCCCACTGCTGGTATAACTCCAACAGTTATTAATATTTCCCGTATTTCCCGTAGGGCGGGCCTTTAGGCCTGCTGTTCCGCCAAGGCAAGGCTGAAGCCTTGCACTAAAAAATGGAAACAATCTTGTGCGCCCATTAATGAAGCCATCTCTGCCCTCTCGGACCCACCGCGAAACAAGCACCCTATCCTAAAAATACAGCCTTTTCCCACCCAAAATACATAGTTCACCTTATTCGCTTTTTTTGGACAATTTTCTTTAATTGAGCTCAGGTTTCAAGAATTCACCAAAAATGAGAGGGGAATATTATGGAAAAGAAGATTTCCGTCTTCCTGTTTACCCTGTCTATCTTGATTTTCTTCATGGGCGCCCCAGATACGGGAAAGGGAAATGCGGATTACGTTGGTAGTGAAACCTGCAAGGGCTGCCATGAGGACACCTATAAAGGGTTTCTGAAGTCCGTTCACGGCAAGAAAGCCATTTCCGGAAGCCCCGTGAACCGGGAAGGATGTGAATCCTGCCATGGACCCGGAGGCCAGCATGCTGAAAAGGATGAAAAGAAAGGGACCATCTTAGCCTTTGCCAGGATGCTTCCGGCAAAGGAGAGATCCTCAAGATGCCTCACCTGCCACGAGGAATCGAAGGGTTCGGCCTTCTGGGATATCAGCCGGCATAAGTCTTCCGATATCTCCTGCGATCAATGCCATTCCATTCACAAAGGAACGGGGAAGTCCTTGAAGGGCAGAGAACCCGAGTTGTGCTTCACGTGCCACAAGGACATTCGGGCCCAGGCGAATAAACAATCCCATCATCCCGTCCGGGAGGGAAGGATCAAATGTCTCAATTGCCACGATCCCCACGGCGGTTTGGGGCCGAAGATGGTCAGGGCGGATTCGGTCAATGAACTCTGTTACAAGTGCCATGCGGAGAAGAGGGGACCCTATGCGTTCGAACATCCTCCTGTCCCGGAGAACTGCCTCCTCTGTCATGAAGTCCATGGAAGCAACCATAATAGACTACTGACACGGAGGGTTCCCCTTCTCTGTCAGAGCTGCCATAGCGTTGAAGGGACGCATCCCACCCGGCCCTATACAAATCTTCATTCCTTCTCAGGATCCGCGACGGCAGGGAAAAACAGATTTTTTGGGCGCTCGTGCCTGAACTGCCACGGCAATATTCACGGGAGCAATCATCCAACAGAGGAAGGCCGAACGTTTGTAAGATAGGAGCGAAAAATGAAATCAAGAATGATCCTGATCTTTTTGATGATAAGTCTTCTAACTGTTTCCAATGGTTTTTC
>CAYMTD010000005.1:0-12853 GCA_964393245.1 uncultured Syntrophaceae bacterium | reverse complement strand
GAATGATCCTGATCTTTTTGATGATAAGTCTTCTAACTGTTTCCAATGGTTTTTCTGAAGACGGCAAGCTGGAGGGTGAGATTTCGTTGACGGGGAAATACATCGGAGTCGACGCAGGTGAGGGCGGGGAGGCCAAATTCACAGAATACCGGGATCTCGAGAGACACTGGGGGGCCTTTGGAAGGTTTCGCCTTAACTACGACACAGAGAAGTATTTCTTCGATCTGAAAGCCAGGGATATAGCCTACGATACACAGAGTTACAAACTTGAGGGCGGCCTGTGGGGGAAACTGAAGTTGGATCTCTTCTATGACGAAATCCCTCATAACATCACTTTCGATGCGAGGACATTCTTTTCAGGCGCTGGAGGGGATCACCTGACCTTCTCCACAATTGGTTTGCCTGAAACATGGAATACCTTTGACTATTCAACTGAAAGAAAGAAGTACGGCAGCGGCCTGAAATTCGATATGATCAAACCCTTCTTCTTCAATGCTTCCTACTTCAGGGAGGAAAGGGATGGGATTAAGCCTATAGGAGTGGCAGCCACGAGTCCTGGGGGTATTGGTCTGGAGCTTCCCGAGCCAGTGGATTATGTCACAGACAATCTAAAACTCGAAGCAGGGTATGCAAAGAACCCTCTTTTCTTGTCGCTTAACTATTTTTATAGCAATCTCAATAATAACAACGCCACGTTGGTCTTCAGCAATCCGGTCACCGCCGCCACCGATACCCTGACCCTTCCCCCTGATAACCGATATCACAGAGTCAATTTCAAAGGGGGGGCTAAGCTTCCCCTGAGGAGCAGGTTCAACACAAACCTTACCTATTCTGTGACAACATCGGATCATACCTTCTTTCCCACCTACGATGGCGAGATCAGGACGCAGAATTATGACTTTTCTTTCACTTCGAATCCCGTTCGCTTCCTCGAGGCCAAACTCTTCTATAAATATTACAAAAGAGATAATCGATCCGAGCAGACACTTATTACCGATCCTGAGGATACTCCGAAATTCCTTGATTACCGGACGAATACTGCAGGACTGGATGTGGGATTCAGGCTTCCCTTCAGATTCTATCTCAATGGCGGTTACAAGTATGTTAGAACTTCACGGGATCTGGAAGGGGAAACCAACCCCGATCGGATCTTGCCCGACAATAAGGATAATGTCTATGCGGTGGAGTTGAGATGGAACGGCCTCGATTTCTTGACGACGAAGGTAGGCTATGAGCGGCTCGACAGAAATGCCGATTTTGCGGCCCCCGTCCTCAACAGGAGATTTGCTTATGCAGAACAGGACCGAGATAGCTACAAATTGTCCATCGATCTCTTCCCTATCGAGAACCTGAATATAGGCCTAGGGTTCCAGCACAGAGATGCAGATTATGATGAGGGATTCGGTTTGAAAGAGGACAAAAGGGACGAAATCGATGTCAGCGCAGACTACCTCTTGGGGAGATGGGCGAGGGTTTATGCCTTTTCGGATTACGGCTGGGTCAAATTCTTTCAATCTCAACGGAGCAACACGCCTGCAGGAAACTGGGATGCCAAACAGAGGGAGAAGACGTTTGACTACGGGGTAGGAACCGAGGTGTTTATCATTCCTCAAAAATTGACAGTCGTCCTCCACCATGATTATGTGAAATCGAATGGAAGCGTTGACTTAACCCTCGATCCTGCACTCTTCGTCGCTGCGACCGGACTGGCCGGGGCGAATAATGAGATTGTCGATATCATTAACTGGGATGACTACCGGAAGTGGAGCGTCAAGATAAAAACGATTTATCAGTTCACGAAATCTCTTTCAGCCTCCGTAGGCTATGTCTATGAAAGATTCCGCTACAGCGATGTCCAGCTCGATAACTACCAATTCGTTCCCGCGGCAGCCGGAACGAACGGCGCATATCTGACAGGGGCTTTTAAGGATCTCTCCTATAAGGCCAACATCGTCTTTGGGGGGATGACCTACAAGTTTTAATTAAGTTTTCTTCTTTTCCGCGTTTCTCCTTCATTCACCTGAAAGGTGAGGGGATCGATCACCACGCCATATTGCTCTTTTGCCTTCTCAATTGAGACAAAACCATTTCGGACATCCTTTAGTACCTTTTCCACTCGTCTTTGGAAGGGGTCTCCGTAACCTCCACCCCCTCCTGCGATCTCGTGAAAGACGGTGCCCGGGGGAATTTCTTTGATGATCTCTTTGGATTTCGGATGGTAAATTTTTCCATCGGGGTAAATGAATTCAATTTTGTTCACCGAACCTTCTTTGCCACCGAATAGACCAAAAGCTCTGGCCTCCTCATCCACTCCATCTCCGAAGGTCACCCCTGTTACATCTTCTCCATAGATCTTGAAGATCGTCTCCACGCCGAGACCCCCTCGCCAACGACCCGCTCCTCCAGAATCGGTGACATACTCATATTTGATGAGAATATGGGGATCCGTCAGTTCAAACATTTCCGGATCCTGGGCTAAAATACCCCCCGCGCAGTTGATCAATCCGATGTGGTCGTATCCGTCCACACCGTAGGTTGCTCCAGAGCCTCCTTTCAAGGCATTGAAGAGAATATCGACATAGGGGACCCCTTTTCTTGGGTCCTTCCCGGAGATGGCAAAGGCAAGCATTCGATTCCAGCCCGCGGTCACCTTTTCCGGAATGGCTTTTGAAAGAGCCTTGAGAATGGCATCCGCATGAGGACCCGTAATGCTATTGCCGAAAGTCGAGGCACCAGGAAATTTCACATTGAGGAATGTCCCCTCGGGGATATGGATATGAATGGGTCGGAGCATCCCGTCATTGTGCGGCATATCTGGATTGACGAGCATTAAAAATGTGAGGATGATAGCTGAAACACTCGCTCCATAAGGCGCATTGACAAATCCCTCTGTCTGGAGGTCTGTCCCTTCATAATTGAAATAGATGTCGTTTCCCTTGATCGTAATGGCGAGTTGAATCTTAAACCTTGAACCTTCGTGAAATCCATCATAATAGACATAGCTCTCCGCCTCATAGGTGCCGTCCGGAATGACTTCGATCTCGTTTCGCATCATCTTTTCGGTTGAATCGAAGAGGTATTCGATGTGGGATGTAAGGACATCTCTTCCGTACCGCTCAACCAGGGTGAGAATACCTCTTTCTCCAACCACACAGCCGCCCATCTCTGCACGAATATCCTCTTCAACGATACTATACCGGATGTTAGAGAAGATAAGATCCCATACGTCCTTTCTAAATTTGCCCTTTTCATAGATCTTAACCGGCGTAATTCTTAAACCCTCCTGCCAGATCTCTCTTGCCTGTGGATTGTAGCCTCCCGAAACAGCTCCTCCCACATCAGCTTGATGGCCCTTGCAGGCTGCCCAAGAAATCAGCTCCCCTTTGTAGAAAATCGGCTTAAAAACAGCGATATCTGCCAGTTGGTTTCCGCGAGTAAAGACATCGTTATGAAGGATCACGTCCCCCGGATAGATCACATCTCCAAAGTATTCAACGAGATACTGGCAGACAGGCTGCAGAGCAAATGCAAGGACGGGGATGTACTCTGTCTGCTCCAGCATTCGTCCATGGGCATCGTAGAGACCCGTGACGAAGTCCCTTGCCTCGTTGAGAATAGGGGAACGCGTGGTCCTTAAAAGGGTCAACCCCATCTCTTCCGTGATGGATTTGAACCTCCTCTGCAAGACCGAGACCAAAACCTTGTCAATGGGTCGTTTCCTAGATCGTTTCATCTCATCACCCTTTCTTTGAACTCCCTTTCTCTCGATTTAAGATACAGGGTGAAGGAGCCGTAGGCATCACAGATGGCCGAGAACTCCGGGCTGACGAAGGTCGTGGTGTTGACCTGCTCGATGATGGCGGGCCCTTCGATCTTGTTGCCATAACAAAGTCGATCCCCATCAAAGACGGAAACCAGCTGAAATCGCTTCTTCGTAGGAAGATAGATCTTCCTCTTTCTCTTGAAAGCCTGGGACGGATCGGAAGCAGCGGCCTTCATCTTAAGAAATTTAGGCTTGTCTGTCTTGCCGATGCACTTGAGCCGGAGATTGATCACTTCGATCGGTGTCCCCAGCTCCTCCAGAGAGTATCCATAGAGGCGGTTGTGCTCGGGATGAAACTTCCTGGCAATTGAGACTAATTTCCCTTGATGGATCTCTTCCCTCGAAACGATGACATTGACCTCATGATACTGCTTGATATAACGCATATCAATGGAGTAGATGAATTGGATGCGATCTTTCGGGATATGCTCGGTTCTGAGCAGAGCTATTCCTTCGTTTTCCATCTCAGTGAAAAGACTTCGCAACTTCTTAGGGTCTATCTTTTCAAGAAGGCTTGTATAGGTTCGGACAAAATTGTGCTGAAGATCGCTCATCAGCATTCCCGCGGCACAAAAAATGGAGGATTCCTTGGGAATGATCACCACCGGGATCTCCAGCTCCAAGGCAATCATGCAAGCATGATTAGGGCCTGCTCCTCCAGCCACAACCAGGGGGAAGTCTCTCGGATCCTCCCCCCTTTTGACTGAAACCTCCCGTACTCCTGCAGCCATATTTACATTGATCACGTGATACATCCCGGCGGCTGCCTCGATCACGTCCATCTTTAATTTATCGGCGATATGGGTTTTGATGGCCCGGATGGCCCTCTCCTGATTGAGAGGTATTTTCCCCCCTGCAAAATAATTTTTGTCGAGATAACCGAGAAGAAGATCCGCATCCGTGCAGGTGGGGAGCTCCCCTCCCAGATTGTAACAGGCGGGTCCGGGCTTCGCCCCGGCGCTCTGCGGGCCCATCCGCAAGAGTCCTCCCTCATCAATCCAACCGATCGATCCCCCTCCTGCTCCAATCGTGACGATATTGAGCATGGGAAGAGCCAGGCGCAAACGGTTGATCTCCCCTTCTGTCGTTACGAGGGGGGTTCGATTCTTGATCAGGGCTGCATCGAAACTGGTCCCTCCCATGTCGATGGTGATACAGTCACTGTACCCTTGAATGCTTGTGTAAGCGATGCCAGCCACCGGACCTCCAGCAGGTCCGGAAAGCAATGTCACGGCCGCCTGATCCATGGCAATCTCCGGGGAGACTACTCCCCCATTGGATTGCATGATGAGAAGAATACCCCTGAATCCGATCTCCTTCAGGAGGCGGAGCAAACTTGTCAGGTAGCTTCTCAGGATAGGCCCCACATAGGAGTTGAGCACAGTGGTAGAAATCCGATCATAGAAACGGATGGAAGGAAGGAGGCTGCTCGAGACGGTGAGGTAAACATTGGGCATCTTCTCCCGAATGATCCTGGCCGCTACCTCTTCATGAGCCCGATTGGCAAAGGAGTTCATAAAACAGATGGCAATGGCCTCCACCCTTTCCTCGGTGAAGAGCGCCACTGCATCATGGACATCCTGGTCCCGGATGGGAATTAGGACGTCACCTCTGTAGTCGAGCTTCTCTTCCACAGGATAGCGAAGGTATCGTGGAACCAAAGGTTCCACATTGGTATAGCGGTTGTTAAATTGTTCCTCGCGGATTCCCCTTCGCATCTCCAGGGCATCCCTCAACCCCTTGGTGGTGAGAAGCCCTGTCTTGGCCCCGCGGTAGGTGAGGATGGCATTGGTGGTGACCGTCGTTCCATGGACGATGGTCTCAACATCTCTGATGAAGGCTTCAAGGGAGATTTTCCGGTCCCTGGCCATCTCCTCAAGGCCCTTCATCAGACCGACGGAGGGATCATCCGGTGTCGAGAGGACTTTATAGATCTGCGTGCTTCCATCCTCATGGGCTAAAAGGAAGTCTGTGAAGGTCCCTCCTACGTCGATTCCAATCTTATACTTGATCGTTTCCCCTCCACCGGAAAAAGTTCACGCCTTTAGAAAGCTTCACCCTTCGTCCTTCTCCTTTTTCTTACAGAGTTCGGGTCTTCTCCAAGATCTCGATCAGTTTCACCTTCCCCGTTTGCCCTTTTTCGATCCGAATCGAACCTGGAGGCACAAGCTCGATGTCAGGCGTAGCCCTTAGATTCTCCTGCATGTATCTCTTAATTTCCTCTTTCAAGGTGTCTCTTTCTGCCTCCTTGACGCCCGTTCCATATTCGACCCTCAACTTAAGGGGAGGTTTGACCAGAGGGGGCGGCTGATCCAAAAGGATTTTCAAAACACCCGTAGTCCTTGGATGGAAACGGGCGATCGCTTCTCTAATGGCTGCAGGATAGATATTGACGCCTTTGATGATGAGCATATCGTCTCCACGGCCTAAAATCTTGAATCGAATTCCTGGAAAACCACACTCACAGGGTTTGGTAAAGACTTGAATGATGTCACCTAAAATATATCGGAGCAAGGGGCTTCCTTCCCAGTCGATAAAGGTGAAGACCATCTCGCCGATGGCACCCTCCACCATTTCGACCGGCTTCTTGGTTTCGACATCGATCAACTCAAGGATGCAGTGATCGGGAGAGATGAAATGCATTCCTCGATACTCCTCATCGCCACAACAGATACCGTGGAAGGCATGACCCCCTCCGGTGTGATCGAAAACCCTTGCGTTGAAGCCCTTCCGGAGTTTTTCTCTTATGGCTGGGATTCCCCCTCCGGGCTCTGCGGCACAGAAGAACCATCGAATGCCCAAATCCTTTGCTTCGTTTCCGGTTAGGGAAGGTGCCTTTTCAATCAGATACTCACCAAAAGAGGGAGTGGAAATGATGGCATGGGGTTTGGTCAGAAGGAGAAAATCGATAATCCGCTTTGTTCCGCCCTCAATCCCCACTGGCACACAGCAAAGCCCCGTCGCCTGAATTCCGTCGGAAAGGGGAAGCCCACCTGTAAACATGCTAAGGGAGAGCGCTTGGAGCACGATGTGTCCCGGCCTTAAACCAGCCCTCCAGTATTTTCGGGCATGCATCTCGTTCACAACAGCGACATCGTGTCTGGTTAATGTATAAAGTGTGGGAACCCCTGTGGTTCCTGATGTTGAGCTAATCCGGATAATCTTCTCAATAGGGGCGCAGGTAATCAGGCCATAGGGGTGGCCGAGTCGTTCAATCGATTCCATCTGCACCCGGCGATGTTCATCCTTGGTCATGAGAGGAAGTTTTTGAAAATCTTCAAAGGAACGGATATCCCGGGGTGCAAGTCCAACCGCTTTAAACTTTTCCCGGTAATATATGGAATGGTCATAATCATATTTGAGTTGCCTCTTAAGCCGTGTCCACTGGAGATCCCTCCTCTCCTCTTCAGACATGGTTTCAATCTTCTCATTCCAGAGTTTTCGCTCCTGCCAGTAATTATTCATCTTATGTTTTGACCTCTAAAATCTCGATTCTTTCTTCTGGCGAATGGGGAGGGATAAAGAAGGCAATTCGACCGTGGACGCCTTTTCGAGGGAAACCTTCGATCAGTTTAAACCCGTTCTCCATGAGCCTCTTCATGGCATCGTCAAACCCTTCCACTTCATAGCAGATGTGATTTAGCCCTTCCAAATTTCCTCTCAAGGCCTTTACCATTTCCATCTCAGGATTCCGGTACTGAAGAAGTTCAATCCCTATTCCCTTTGCTTGAAGGACAGCGATTCTGAGTTCTACTTCTTGAATTTCTCTTATCTCAACACATTCAAAACCCAACTCCTTGGAATAGATCTCCAGAGAGGAGTCCAAATCCTTCACCACAATTCCGATATGATCGACTTTCTTGATCATGAGTCCCCCGAAATGTGCAGGCCCAATAGATGAGCCTGCACATCTCTCAATTACTCTCCTAAAGGTCGTTCCATCAATTTACCGCCTTCCAAGGTGATCCATCCTGAGATGGGTTTAAAAACATTTCCCTTTACTTCGACCATAAATCCATCCTTTTGCGCTTCATGGTCCGCTGGTGAAAAACTAACTGGCGAGATGATTCCATTCTCCCAGTTCTTGATCCCTTCCAGGGTTTTTATCAGTTTCTCTCGGGTGAGATCTTTCCCCGCTCTTTGTAAAGCCTCTGCGAAGAGCTTCGCGTAGAAATATCCAAAGAGGTTGTAGCGGTTGGGGAGATGGCCGGGAGAAGATTTCTCGAGAATCTTCCTATACTCCACCACGCCTGGTTTCATCGAGTGGACAGGATCGGGCCAGAGCGAGAATCCCCATACTCCTTCTCCTTCCCCCCCTGCCAAGATAATAAACTTCTCATCCGTGAGCGGTCCGGAGGAGATGAGCTTTGTCTTTGTCCAGCCTGCCTTCTTTGCTTCCTTAATGGCCATTGCTCCCGGTCCGGGAACAAGAATTAACATCAAGGCGTCCAGATCAGCCTGGCCGAGCTTTGCCATCTGAGCACTCAAATCGATTGCCCCTCGTTTCACCGATTCCTGAGCTACCAATTCCATTCCCATGCCTTTTAACGTTTCAACGGCTTTGTCTCGATAAGTTAAACCATACTTGTCGTCCTGATAGATCATTCCGATTCTTTTAAACCCTTTCTTTTTGACCAGCCAGTTGACAACAATCTCCGTCTCTCTCGGATAGGTTGTAAAAGTCGTAAAGATGAGTCTTCCCTGGAGAGGTAAGCCCTGGAAGGGAAAAATCAAGGGGACTTTCTGTCGTTCAAGGTATTCAAGAGTTGCGAAGATGGGAGAGGTCCCCTGGGGCGAGAGGATACAGAAGACTTTATCCTCCTCCACTAATCTCTTCGTATTGGCCACAGCTTTTGTCGGGTCATATCCATCATCGTAGGATTTGTGATCCACCTTCCTGCCATGGATGCCTCCGCGGTCATTGATCTGTTTGAAATAGATTTCGATTCCATACTTCACCAACTCTGTCCCTGGAAAAGCGAGAGGGCCGGAGAAACTGTTGGAGCAGCCGACCAAGACACTCCGTTCCGTCACCCCCACTTCGGCCCATCCTTTTCCACAGACGAGGATGATCAGCGATACTGAAAAGATGAATAAAATTTTGATTCTTGATCCCATAATTACACCTCCTTGAATAAGTTAAGATAATAGGTTAAGAATTGTTTTCACGCTACCGCACCCACTCACCTCCTTTCAACCACGATTATTTTCTCTTTTTCCTTTCTTTTCCCATCTCCCTTTCCAATCAAAGATCATCCCACTGATCCCCCGGGGCATAAAGATCATGAAGAGGATCAATGCAACGCCAAAGATTAGCATCTGAACCTGTGGCAACCCTGCCAGCAGCTGTTGTAACCCGGTCAAGATGATTGCCCCGATGATAGACCCCAAGAGCGAACCCATACCTCCGATCACAATCATTGCGATGAAATCAATGGAGACCCCGAGGTTAAAAGAATCGGGGGAAATATGGGTAATGACATAAGCAAATAGTCCTCCAGCGATACCGGTATAAAAGGCACTGACGGCAAAGGCCGAGGTCTTATATTTGGCCAAATGGATCCCCATGGTCTGAGAAGCAATTTCACTCTGCCGAATAGCCGAGAAAGCTCTCCCCACCCGCGTGCGGACAATATTGATGGCCATGAGGGTCATTCCAATGGTGATGGGCTGAATCAGATAGAACAACTTCTTGTCCGAATCGAAAACAAATCCCAGGAGGACGGCTCGGGGAACACGGAATCCATCATCTCCGTGGGTCAAACTTGACCACTGAAGAAGGATTTCACTCACGACGACTCCAAAAGCCAGAGTGGCCATGGCAATGTAGAAGCCCTTTAATCTGAGAATAGGAATCCCGAGGAGAAATCCGATGATGCCTGTAAAGAGGCCGGCTAAAGGAAGGACTACGAAGACTGGCATCCAACCCATTTTTGTCGCGGCGATCGCTGTGGAATAAGCTCCGATGGCAAGAAAACCTGCCTGTCCTGCAGAGATCTGACCTGTATAGCCCATGACCAAATTGAGCCCGATGGAGACAAGAGCGTAGACGGCAAAGAGATTGAGGATGAAGACCGTATATCGGCCCAGAACCAATGGGCTAAGGAAAAACAAGACCCCGGCTCCAAGGAAGAAAATGATCCATCTCTTTTTAAAACCAGCCATCCTAAACCCTTTTCCTCCGTTCCTCGCCCATGATTCCGGTTGGTTTGATCACAAGGACTCCCACCAAAACAGCAAAGGGAATAATGTTCCTGATCTGAGATGGGAAATAATAGGGGGCAACGTTTTCAAGGATTCCTAATCCGATGCCTCCGAGGACGGCACCCGGTATACTTCCCCAACCGCCCAATATGGCACCTGCAAAACCATTGATGACTACCAATCCCATTCGGGTACTTAAGAAGATGACCGGTGCAATGAGAAGAGCAGCGATGCCGCTGATCAACCCACTGATGGCCCAGGTAAGGGCAAAGGAACGTTTTACATTAATTCCCATCAGGAGGGCAGCCCTCTGACTTTGAGAGACTGCTCTCATGGCTGTGCCGATCTTTGTACATTTAAAGAAGAGGAAAAGCATCAACATCAGAAGCCCTGTGACGCCAATGATCCCAACGCTAATCGCGTTGAGACGGATCATTCCTATGGTCATATTTCGATTTGGAAATACGGAGGGGAAAGGAAACTGGTCATAGCTCCAGACCAGACCGGAAAAACTTTGGATGACGATGGAGGCACCCAGAGTAATAATGAAGATGTTAAAGTGAGGGGCTTTGATGGCAGGCCGGATCAGGAGCCTATACATCAGAAGCCCGATGGCGACAGAGGAGAGGAGGGCCAAGCAGAGAGAGAGCCTCAGAGGGAGACGGAGGAGTTGGAAGAATGTGAAAGCGATAAATCCAGAAATCATGGACATGTCCCCTTGAGCAAAATTCACATGCTCTGTCGATTTATAAATGAGCGTCAGCCCCAGTGCCATCAGGGCATAAATGCACCCCGTAGCTATACCGCTTACGATCACCTGGATAATCATGAGGTCGTTCTTTCTCTCATTATCTCTTTATTGCCAGGTAAGTTTCCCTCACATGCCGATCTTGGAGGAGTTGGCTCGTGTCTCCCTGGAGAGCAACCCTTCCCGTTTCCAGCACATACCCATATTGCGCCACCTGGAGGGCCATGTTCGCATTCTGTTCCACCAGGAGTATGGTTGTTCCTTCTTGATTGATCTCTCGGATAATTTTGAATATCTCCTGGACCAAAAGGGGGGCCAAACCCAGGGAGGGTTCATCCAGCAGGATGAGGCGGGGGGTTGACATGAGGGCCCTCCCTATGGCCAGCATCTGCTGCTCTCCTCCGCTCAATGTCCCTGCATGTTGCTTTCTTCGCTTCCCCAAAGCAGGAAAGGAATCGAAGACCCTCTTCAGGCTCCGCTGAATTTCGTTTCGATCCTTTCTGGTATAAGCACCCATGGCGAGATTTTCATCAACGGTTAGATCTGGAAAGAGATCTCTGCCTTCCGGTACGTGGCTGATCCCTCTTTTTACGATCCTTTCAGGGGACCTATTCTCGATTCTCTCACCCGAGAATCGAATCGTCCCTCTTGAAAGAGGGATGAGTCCGGAGATGGTTCGAAGAGTTGTCGTCTTTCCGGCTCCATTAGCTCCCAGAAGGGTCACGATTCCTCTTTCCTCAACCCGGAAGGAGATCCCTTTCAAGGCTTGAACTTTTCCATAATAGGTTTCAACCTGCTCTAACTCAAGCATATCTTCTCTGCTCGCCGAGGTACGCTTCAATGACCTTCGGGTTCTCTTGAATTTCGGAGGGAGACCCTTCCGCTATCTTCACCCCGAAATGGAGAACGCAAATTCGGTCGGAGAGTCCCATGACCACTTGCATGTCATGTTCCACCAAGAGAACCGTGATCCCTAACTCTTTTCGAATCTGCTCGATGAGGTTCATTAACTCCAGAGTTTCATGTGGATTTAAGCCGCTGGCAGGTTCATCCAGGAGGAGGAGGGTAGGGTTTAAAGCCAGCGCCCGTGCCAGTTCGACCTTCTTCTGGATTCCAAAGGGCAAATCAGACACCAAAGAATTTCGATATTCCTTCAATCCAAGAAAGTCAAAGATGCGATTGGCTTGGGAAGCTCCTTCCATTTCTTCTCTCCTCACCCGCCTAAGAAAGAGGCCCGCTGATAAGAGTCCGGACCGCATCCGAATATGCTGGCCAATGAGAATGTTCTCGAATACTGTCATCTGCGAAAAAAGCTCAATGTTTTGGAAGGTCCTTCCAATCCCCATTCTTGCAATATCGTGCGATTTCAAATGGAGGAGGTTGATTTCATTAAAATAGACATGACCTTCGTCAGGCCGATAGATCCCATTAATAATGTTGAAGATCGTTGTCTTCCCTGCGCCATTGGGTCCAATAAGAGAAAAAATTTGTCCTCCGGGGACCTCGAAACTGCAGTTATTTAATGCCCTCAAACCGCCAAAATGAATCGAAAGGTTTTGAATCCTCAGTAAAGACAAGAGAACCTCTTTACGTCTGAGAAACCATAAAGGGTTGGGCCAAGCCCCGTCCCTTCCATATGTATTTTCCTGTTTTTTTATCCATCAAGTGAATCGCTTCTTCCGGGCAAATCCCCACGCAGAATCCGCAACTCCAGCACCGATCCTTCTCAACTGAGATGATCTTCTCTCTCCTCTCAAGATGAAAGACCTGATAAAAACAACTTCTGCAACAGGTTTGACAGAGGGTACATTTCTTCCTATTAATTACTGGAGCATAAGGTGTCCCCGGCGGAAGGGAAAAGGGGGCCATCTCCTTCTTTTTGAGTTCGGCGGAGGGGATGATTTTCTGAAGCACGTTGCCCCTGAAATCTGAAAGTGAGCGATACCTCTTTCTTTCCATCCAGGAAACGATTCCCTGGTTGATTTTTTTGAAAACCCCAACTCCCTCCGCGTAGGCGGCCGTTCCCACCTGAACGAGGGAACAACCACAGAGAAGATATTGAAGGGCATCCCCCCAAC
>CAYMTD010000004.1:0-22267 GCA_964393245.1 uncultured Syntrophaceae bacterium | reverse complement strand
GTATGTTTCTGGAGCCCTGACCGAGAAGGATGTAGACAGAGCATTGGAATGTACCGATCGCATAATGAATAAACTAAAAAAAGAAGGAGGGCTGGCATGACGCATCTACCAACCAGAGAAATGAAGGGCGATGCCATAGCACTAACTAATGGAACGCTCATTGATGGCCATAAGGAAGAACCCTTAGAGAATTCAATAGTTCTCATCAAAGACCGCATTATCTTAGAGGCTGGGAAGATGACGAAGAGCAAAATTCCTGATAACGCTAAGGTCATCGATGTAACTGGGAAGACCGTTATGCCTGGCATGATGGATATCCACGTGCATTTAAGCTTTGGGGAGCATGATGTCATGGTCCCAAGAGGTGGACTTCCACCCAACCTCGACCAGTCCATGCCCATGTTTGGCATAAAGGGATTTGCTTATGCAAGGCGGTCATATGAAATGGGCTTCACGACTCTGCGAGATGCTGGAGATGTGGGATTTCTGTCAGTTGCGCTGCGAGAAGCTATCAATGGCAATATCGTGGAAGGGCCAAGAATCATATCCAGTGGTCAGCCTATCACTTCCACGGGTGGCCATGGAGACAATATGCCCCTTTTTCTAACGAGGAGTGATGTCATGACCAATGTCGCTGATGGGATAGATGGGATTCTCAATGCTGTCCGACGGCAGATAAAGATGAAAACAGATTGGGTGAAGTTTTTTGCCACTGGCGGCCTGATGGACCCCGAGGACGAGCAGGAGTTTGCCGATGAGGAACTACGGGCTCTCATCAACGAGGCCCATTCAAAGGGGAAGCGAGTCTGTGCTCACTGCATGTATGCCAAGGGGACGTTAGCTGCGGTCAAGGCAGGTGTGGATACGGTGGAACATGGATCGGACTTGACCGAGGAGATTGTCGCTGTGATGCTCAAGAACGGGACATTACTAATCCCAACCCTATATGCGCCATATGCGAACGTCAATTGGGGGGGAAAATTCAATCTTCCGGAATTTTATGTATCAAAATGTCGGTCCATGTTTGAAAAGCATGTGAAATCCTTTCGCATGGCCTTGGAGCAAGGGGTGAAGATAGCATTGGGAACAGATTGTGGTTACACCCCTTGCGTTCACGGGACAAACGCTTTTGAATTGGAACTACTCGTCAAGTTTGGCATGACGCCCATGGAGGCCGTTAAAGCAGCCACGAAAAATGCTGCTATGGCCTTATCTATGGAAGATCGGCTGGGAACGATCGAGAAAGGAAAGCTGGCAGACCTCATCGTCGTTGATGGCAACCCGCTGCAAGACATAAGGATCCTTCAGGACAAGAAAAAGATCTATCTTGTGATGAAAGAAGGGGTTATTTTTTGTAGTGGGCTCCATGGAGAATCGAGTTTTGATCCTGTATGAATATGCAAGGACATCTCTTGGAAGTCAGGAATCTACAAACATTCTTTTTTACCTATGCAGGAACAGCCACGGCTGTTGACGATGTCACTTTCTTTGTGGACGGCGGTGAAATTGTTGGGGTTGTGGGGGAGTCGGGTTGTGGCAAAACTGTCATGGCCCGTTCGATCTTACGTTTGATCCCCGATCCCCCGGGTCGCATCGTAGGAGGAGAAATCATCTTTGAAAACAAGAATCTTTTGACCTTATCCGAGAAAGAGATGCAGGATATCCGGGGGAATCAGATCTCGATGATCTTTCAAGAACCAATGACATCTCTGAACCCAGTCTATACAGTTGGCAACCAGATGGCGGAGGTTTTCCGTTTGCACGAGAGACTAAGCTGGAGGGAGGCACTAGACAGATCCGTGGAGATGCTGAGATTAGTCGGTATCCCTTCTCCGGAAGTGAGGGTAAGGGATTACCCGTTCCAGATGAGTGGAGGAATGAGGCAAAGGGTGATGATTGCAATGGCATTGGCATGCCATCCAAAGATCCTCTTAGCCGATGAGCCAACGACGTCGCTGGACGTAACGATTCAGGCCCAGATCTTAGATTTGATCCGACAGTTACAAAAGGAGTTAAACACATCTGTAATCTTGATCACCCATGATTTGGGCATCATTGCCGAAATGGTGCAAAAGGTTTTCGTGATGTATGCAGGGAAAATTGTCGAGACAGCAGATGTGACCAGTCTTTTCAACAATCCGCTCCATCCGTACACAGAGGGGTTAATACGTTCGGTTCCGTCTTTGGAAGGAAAACAGGCTCGAAATAAGGGACGTCTGTGGGAAATACCTGGCATTGTTCCTGATTTGACTTGTCTCCCTCATGGATGCACCTTCTCTGATCGTTGTACTAAGGTGAGGGAGGTTTGTTGGCAGGAAGCTCCCCCTTTTTTGGAGGTCCGACCAGGTCATTTTGTGAGATGCTGGTCTCGTGGTTAATTCGTAATTAAAAGGTTGAGTTACGTTGGATACGTCGATTCTTAAGGTATTGGGCCTAAAGAAGTATTTTCCGATAAAAAAGGGGGGGCTATTTAGCCCCTTGATGCTCGTATTTGCGGTGGACGGGATCAGTCTCGCCGTGGGGATGCAGGAGACGCTGGGATTAGTGGGCGAAAGTGGGTGTGGAAAGACGACGACGGCCCGATGTATCTTGCGGTTGATTGAGCCGACGGAGGGGGAGATTTATTTTAATGGTAGGGACGTTACGAAGCTTCCATTTGGGGAAATGAGAAGCCTTCGGAGCCAGATGCAGATTATCTTTCAGGACCCTTACGGGTGTTTGACACCGCGGATGCGTATAGGACCTCTTTTGATGGAACCTATGGAGGTGCACGGAATAGGAAGCCCAGTGGAACGGAAAGAGAGGGTGGCGTGGATTTTGAAGCGAGTCGGACTAAGGCCCGAGTATGTTCACCGGTATCCCCATGAGTTCAGCGGAGGCCAGAGGCAACGGATTAGCATAGCAAGGGCGCTGATGGTGAATCCGAAACTGATCATTGCAGACGAGCCGGTATCGGCGTTGGATGTCTCGATTCGAGCGCAGATATTGAACCTCCTGATGGAGCTTCAGGAGGAGTTTCATCTTTCTTATCTTTTAATCTCCCATGATTTGAGCGTGGTCAATTATTTGTGTGACAGAGTTGCCGTAATGTATTTGGGGAGAATCGTAGAGATGGGAACTCGAAATGATATCTTTGAAAATGCCCAGCATCCATACACGAAGGCATTGCTTTCAGCGGTACCGACCCCGGTCGTGAAGGAAAGGAAGGAAAGGATTATTCTAAATGGGGATGTGCCAAGTCCGATCAGACCACCGTCGGGCTGTAAATTTCATCCACGGTGTAAGAATAAGAAGGAGGAATGTGAGGCTGTAGAACCTATCCTCAGGGACTTGAACCATGGACATTTGGTGGCCTGCCATCTAAAGGCGTAAAATCATGATTCGTTATATCGGAAATCGTCTAATCTATTTAATACCCATCGTTTTTTTCATGTCGGTCATTGTGTTCTCCTTTATGCATTTGATCCCTGGTGACCCGGTGGATTACATGTTGGGTTTTGAAGCGGGCCCTGAAGCCAAGGCAGCCCTTCGCAAAGAATTGGGGCTGGATAGAAGTATATTGGTTCAATATCTGAGGTGGGCTGGCAAACTTCTACAAGGCGACTTTGGTGAATCGGTTGTGAGTCGCAAGGCTGTGTTGTCGACGATTTTAGAAAAATTTCCGGCCACCCTACTTCTTTCATTCGCCGCCACATTCATCTCCTTATTGATAGCCCTCATTGCAGGAACCATTGCAAGTGCTCGAAGAGGTTCTCTGATCGATTTATTTGTCCTGATATTGGCATTGCTATGGGTTTCCATTCCCAGCTTCTGGTTGGGCATCATGCTGATCATCTTTTTTGCCCTCCATTTTCCTATTTTCCCATCCATGGGATATGTCAATCCCCTTGACGACTTACCGAGGAGTCTCCACCACATGATTCTCCCCGCCTTCACCTTAGGTGCGACCATGGCCGGGGCGGTCACCCGGATGACCCGCTCCGAGATGATCGAACAACTGAGCAAGGACTATATAACCACGGCATGGGCCAAGGGTTTATCTCGGAAAAGGGTTATCTATAAACATGCTTTAAAGAATGCTTTAATTCCAGTCGTTACCTTTTCTGGGCTGCAGCTGGGGACATTGTTAGGAGGAGCCGTGGTCGTGGAGGAGATCTTTGCTTGGCCGGGGTTGGGCCGGTTAGCTATCCAGTCTATCTATGCCCGGGACTACCCGATGGTACAGGGGATCGTATTGTTCATGTCTCTCATATTTGTTCTCATCAATCTTCTTATGGATGTCAGCTACGCCTTTCTGAACCCTCAAATCCGTTTAGGAAGGAAAAGAGATTAATCGTGATGTCAGCCATTGGGGCAAAGGACAATTTGTTTCAGTCACAGGTTAAGGGGCAAACCTTCTCAGGTCGTACGTTGCTGAAGAAGGTCACTGAGAACCGAATGTTCATGCTGGGCGGGATTATTGTTATCTTTTTCTTTTTAATGGCTTTCTTTGGTCCTTCATTGCCCCAGTATGATCCAAACAAAATGGACTTCTCATCAAAACTGAGACCTCCCAGTTCGAAACACCTCATGGGAACGGATCAATTTGGTCGGGACACTTTGGCTCGGGTCATCCATGGTGCCCGCATATCCTTCCAGGTGGGGATGGCCGCTGTTCTGGTTGGGTTCGTGGGAGGGATTATCATCGGAGCGGTGGCAGGGTTTCTAGGAAAATTCTGGGACAATCTACTCATGCGGATCATGGATTCACTGTTAGCTTTTCCCCCTTTGTTGTTGGCCATTGGGTTGGCGGCCTCCATGGGGCCAGGCCTTTACACTGTTTGTATCTCCATTGGGGTTGTCTATATCCCTCGTTTTGCTTATGTGATGAGAAGCTCTGTCCTAGTTGAACGAGAGAAGGAATATGTGGAGGCAGCAAGAGCCATTGGACAGTCCAATGCGAAGATTCTCTTGAAACACATTGGACCAAGCTGCGTCTCTCCGCTAATAGTGTTAGCAACGGTTATCTTTGCTACTGCCATCGTCATCGAGGCTACACTGAGTTTTCTTGGGGTAGGGATTCCCCCTCCCACGCCCAGCTGGGGCACGATGCTCAACGAATCGAGACGTTACTTGGGTTCATCCATCTTCCCTGCTGTCTTTCCCGGAATGGCAGTTTCTTTCTCGGTTCTAGGGTTTAACCTTCTTGGGGATGGTCTTCGGGACATCTTGGATCCGAGAATCTATACGCGGTTGAAGTGATTCTATATGTCTTGGAAAGGAGGTGAACTAAAAGGGTTCAACTTACGCGGGGTGATTTCATAGTCCAAGTGCTACGGTGCCTCGGAAAAGCTTACAGCTTTTCCATATTCCCGCAAAGTCGGCGGTATTTTTCGGGTATGAATCTATGATCAAAATGTCGAAAATCTTTGATTCACGGGGAGAAGCGAGCCCACCTTCTGTAAGAGCCTAAGAACAAGGCCAGTTTAGTTTAGAGGCAAAGAAACTTTTCAGAACACAAAATATCATACAAGGAGGGACAAAATGAAAAAAACCGGCGCATTAGTTCCGATTGCATTGTTTGTTTTAACGCTATCACCCATTGCATCGTCAGGTCAGCAACTCAAATATGGAGGAGAGCTTGTTTTCGGGACCGAATCCGATATCAAACAGCTGGATCCTCATAAAGGATTTACGGCGATCGAAGGAAGAATATTCACTCTTGTGTGCAATAATCTCATTGAGTCCGGGAAAGAATATGAAGCCCAACCAGGGCTTGCGCAATCCTGGGATGTTTCAAGCGACGGGAAAGAGTGGACCTTTCATTTGAGTAAAGGGGTAAGATTTCACAATGGAAGAGAGATGACGGCAGAAGACATCAAGTTCAATTTCGACAGGATCATGGATCCGAAGACAGGGGCAGCGATGCGATCAAGATTTCTCTTAGTTGATTCCGTAAAGGTGGTAGATCCCTATACGGTCAAATTCTTCTTGAAAAAAACATCGGGAGGGTTCTTGGCAGGCTTTTTCGGTTCCGGGGTCCAATCCCCAATCATCGCTCGGGAATGTGTAAAAGTAGATGGAACCATAACCCATCCTATCGGAACCGGCCCATTTGAATTTGTGGGGTGGAAGGCCAATGATTATACGAAGTTAAGGAAATTCAAGGACTATTGGAGGAAAGGGCTTCCCTATCTGGATAAGTTGCTCTTAAGGCCTGTGCCGGACGAAACAGTTCGATTATCGGCTCTTAGAGCAGGAGATGTTGATATCGCTTTCCCCTTGCCGATTGATGAAGTGGCCAAGCTGATGAAAAAACCGGAAAGGGATGTTCATTTCTCGATGGAGCCTCAGGGGGCCTTCCAATTCATCAATTTTAATGTGGCCAAGCCTCCCTTTAGTGATGTTCGGGTCCGTCAAGCGGTAGCCTATGGGATTAATAAGAAAGAAATTATGGAAGGAATCTATCACGGCTATGGTGAGGTAGTAAATCAGAATTTTAAGAGAGGGTCTCCTTGGTATTGCGATGTTCCTGAGTTGGGTCGAGATATCCAAAAGGCGAAAGCACTATTAAAGGAAGCAGGATATGCAAGTGGTATAGAACTAAAGCTGAACACTTCGAGCACCTATCCTCAACAATTTATCATGGCCCAAATCATCCAAGCCCAGCTCCGGGAAATTGGAATGAAGATCGAGTTAGACGTCTCCGATTGGCCCACTCATGTGAAGAAGACAATGGCGGGACAGTTCGCTTTCGGGGTTAGCGGGTGGTCTGTCCTAGCAGATCCTGATCTTCTTTACCCAGCTGCTTTCAGGCCTGATGGTGCTTATGCATTTATCAGCGGAAAGGCATACAATAATCCTAGATTGGTTGAACTGATTGACCAGGCCAGCGGGACGATAGATTTTGGCAAGAGAAAAGAAATCTACACAAAGATTATCAAAATAATTGTTGAAGATGCTCCCTGGATTTTTGTTTGCACAGGCCCTGCCCCCGTCGGGATAAGGTCCCACGTAAAGGGATTTGAAGCTCACATCAACTGCCTATTTTCTTACGCGGGCGGTGGTCTTCAATATACCTGGTTGGATAAGTAGTGACCAGGGACTTCAGTAGAAGAAGAGAACCATCCAAAACATCACTACCGGAACAGAAGCGACGATGCGTCTCATTATCGGTTCCATCATGCATGAGTCGAACACTTTCTTTGCTACTAAGATTGACCTGAATCAATTCCTTTACGGCTCGCGACCCCTTATGTTCGATGGCCAGCTACTCGACTACCGTTGGGGACAAAATACAGAATTGGGAGGATTCATTTACATTGGAAGTGGAGGCTGGGGCTGAAATCATCCCCACTCTTTCAACCTTTGCTTTTCCGGAGGGCATCGTGACAGCAGAGGCATATCAATAGTTAAAGCGGAATTTGCCGAAGGAAATCCAAAGGGCAGGCCAGATCGATGGGGTCTATTTGGCACTTCACGGATCGACGGTAGCAGAAGGGGCAGAAGATGCTGATGGAGAGCTTACACAAGACGTGCGCAAATTAGTTGGCCAGAAGGTTACTTGTGGCCTGTTCCTTGGATTACCATGCCTTCGTCAGCGAATTGATGGTTAAGAATGCGGATTTTATCGTCGGCTACAAAACTAGCCCTCATATCGAGACCGGTGAAACAGGAGAGAGGGCAGGGAACGCACTCATTTCCTTTCTCGAGGATCAGGTAAAACCTACAATGGCCATGAAGAAACTTCCGGCCCTCATGCTGGACCAGTAAACCACCAATCCCTCTATGGAAGGAATTTTTAACAAAGTCACGCAATGGGAAGCGTAAGAAAAGGTCTTTTCTGTCTCTTTGTTTGCCGGTTTTGCGGGGGGCGACATCCAGAAGCCGGGTGCCTCTGTCGTTGCAGTGATGCATAACGATCTCTCTCGCCAAGGAAATCGCTGAACAGTTAGGCAGAGACTTCCGGGAATTGAGAAATGATCCTCTTGCAGGGGGAAGATTGGAAAAGCCATCTATTGATGAAGCTAGTAGTGTTGTTTTATCTTCAGAAGGCAACCCATATGTTCTTAATTAATGGTATAGGCGATATGCCTTCCGCAGAAGCGGCAGGGGATGGGAATTCGATCATTAAGGCGATTTTAGAAAGAGATTTAGGCGAAGGGGTAGTCGCTTCCTTTGTGATCCTGAATCAGTAGACAAAGCAACAGGGGCTGGGGTTGTAAAACGATTGATCTCCAAGTAGGCGGCAAGATGGGTCCAAGGAGCTGTGAAACTCATTTCAGACGGAAGATTCATCCGCAAGGGACCTCGATTGACAGGATTGGAAGTCAATATGGGTCGCAGCGTAGTTACCCGGGTGAAATCGATGGATCTGGTATTAACTGAGAAACGCGTGAGCCCAGATGCCCCAGAAGCATTCCGGAGCCTTGGAATAAAGCGTTTGGATCAGAAAATCATGGTCCAGAAGGGGCCATATTTTTGCGGCTTTTGAACCTATTGCTAAGAAGATCATCGAGGTGGACACCGAAGGTTGGAGCTTCTATGATTTGGGAAAATATCCTCCCAGAAAGAATACCCCGAGGCATATCTTCCCTTTGGACGATATTTGATTCATGAATTCTATAATTGAGAATTACCGGTGGACAAGGGTTTCCCTAGTTGAGCAACGAAGACAGAGTATCTGGAAGGGGCTGATTCTTTAAGAGCTCGCGGCAGCAACAGTCAGTGGGAGTAGAGATTCCTGGCCCGAGAGTGACAGAATAGGCTTAGAAAAGGGCATTCCGCCAGGATCGATTTTGAAGCAAGGTATTATCGCTGGGATGAATGTGATTACAGGGGGGACCTACAGAATCGAATATTGACAAAGTACTGGAATGTGCGGATCGGGCCACGGCAAGGCTTTAGAATAATAAGGAGGTATCTTTGAAAAACGTTATTCTATTGACAATTGATACAGTGCGGCGGGATGTTTTGGGATGTTATGGTGGAGGTAACCTTACACCCTTCATTGATTCGATACAGGATCATTGTATTCGATTTAATCAAGCCCATTCCTCCGGTCCCTACACTCAGGCGGCTTTTCCAGGAATTCTGACTTCATCCTATTACCTTGAATATGGACGGCAGAAGATGCTCTCAGGGGAAAGGGTTTTGATCTCCGAGGTATTGAATAAATCGGGAATTGTCTCTGCAGGGTTTCATTCAAACCCCTATATCAGCGGATATTTTGGCTGGAATAGAGGTTGGGATGTCTTTTATGATTCAATGGAAGATGAAGTCAGTGATATGATTCCCTATATCAAAGCCGAAAGGATCAACAAAAAGGTCGACACTTGGTTATCCTCTCATGTGAGTGCAGCGAGAGACAAGCCATTTTTCCTCTGGGTGCATTACATGGATGTCCATGAGCCTTATATTCCTGACCGAAAATATATCGATAGGGTTGATCCATCCATCCGATTAAATGAAAAAGAGATGTATCAACTCTTTAAGGAATTTTTGTTGAAACGGAATGTTTCGGACAGGGGAATCGTAGAACTTCTGAGAAAGCTCTACTGTGCTCATGTGCGAGAAGTGGATGATTCAGTGAGGGAGCTGTTTGGAATCTTAGAGAAATGGAATGCTCTGAAAGATTCTTGGATTGTTATTACGACGGATCATGGAGACGAATTTGGGGAGCATGGGGGGCTTTCTCACGATGGGAAGATGTACTCGGAGCTAGTCCATGTGCCTTTGATTGTTTATGAGCCTGGCAGAGAAAAGGGGCAGGTTTGTGATACGCTCGTGAGCACGATCGACATCCCTCCGACGATCGCCTATCTCTTCGGCCTCAATCCCGTTAAGGCCTTTCAAGGACATTCACTCTTACCGCCCAAAGATTATCCTGTTAAAGGTGTCTTCGGTGAAGCAGTTGATAAACATGGCAGCCAGGAGAAGGGTGAGGAGAAGGAAGTTCATTACTATCGGGAGGGGAATTTAAAGATCATCTATCGGGAAAGGGACGACTCATGGGAATTGTATGATCTCGAATCCGATCCGAAAGAGCAGAGCAATATCGTTGAGACACACCCTGAGGCAGAGATGATGAAAGAAAAGGTCAGGCCGAGGGTAAAAAGATATCAAAGATTAGGAGGCTAAGAAATGGCAATTGACAAACAGATTAGCGAAAAGAGAAAGAGACAATGTTCAAAGCTGGTGGAGATATCCAAAAATATTGTAAAGCAAGCCTTTGATCGTTTTAAACCCGAGCAGTTGGGCATCACGTGGACCGGTGGGAAGGATAGCACTTTAACCCTTTGGATCATTCGACAAGTTTGCCAGGAGAAGGCGATTCCTCTTCCTAAGACAATGATTATTGGTGAAGGGGATGAGTTTGAGGAGATTGAAACTTTTGTGCAGAATGTCAAAAAGGAATGGGATGTTCCCCTTGAGGTTTGTCGTAATGAAGATGTTCTAAAGACCGGCAATCTCAAACTAAATGCTCCGGTGAAAGTGAAAGATTTAAACGAACGGAATCGTGCTGAATTAAAGAGGATTGGATTCGATGGTGAGGAATTCCCTTTTGAAGCAGAATCCTATGTGGGGAACCATCTGATGAAGACAGTGGTATTTAACGAATTTCTCGAGCGGAATAAGATCAAGGGAATTTTTCAAGGGATTCGCTGGGATGAGCATCCGGCTCGTTTCAATGATGAGTATTTTGAATATAAAGAGGCTTCTTACTTAGTACCAGAACATACCCGGATTCGCCCCATTCTCCATTTCACCGAAAAAGATCTCTGGGACACGTATGCCGCCTTTAAGATCCCGTACTGCAGCCTTTATGAGCGGGGTTATCGGTCCCTGGGAGCAAAGACCACGAGCTTGATCTCAGTAGAAGGGGTCCCTGCTTGGAAACAGGATTTGGAGAATACGGAAGAACGTGCTGGAAGGCGTCAGGATAAAGAGAAGGCCATGGAGAGGATGAGGAAGTTGGGATATATGTAGAAAAAGAATGGTTTGAGGATTCAAGGGGTCAAGGGTTCGAGCGACAGTCTAAAAATAGAATAGCGAGGTTTACTAAGAATGCCTAAACTGATACCGCCACATGGTGGGAAACTTAAGCTTTTACTGCTCAAAGACGAGGCCTTAAAGGACGCTAAGGCCAGAGCAAGAACCCTGAGACAGGTACGCATGACGACCCGGGAGAGGGATGACCTGATCATGATGGGAATTGGAGCCTTCAGCCCCCTCGAGGGGTTTATGGGAAAAGCCGATTGGAAGAGAGTATGCGACGATATGAAAATGGCGGATGGAACCTTCTGGCCCATTCCCATCACTCTGTCCGTGACCGAAGAAGTTGCCAAAAGTTTAAAAGAAGGCCAGGAAGTAGCTTTGATAGATAATGAAAACAATCAACTCATTGGCACCTTGATGGTGCAGGAAAAATACACCATTGACAAGGTCTACGAGTGCAGGCAGGTCTTCAAAACCGATGACATCAAGCATCCTGGCGTGGCCAAGGTGATGGCACAGGGGGAGGTCAATCTTGCTGGCCCGGTGAAGGTACTTAGTGAAAGTGATTATCCAATAAGATTTCATCGGATCTATGCCACTCCAGAGGAGACTCGGGACCTTTTTGAAGAGAAAGGATGGAGGACGATCGCTGCTTTACAGCTCCGAAACCCGATGCATCGTTCCCATGAATATATTGCTAAGATCGCGCTGGAGATTTGTGACGGGCTTTTCATCCACCAGCTCATTGGAAATCTGAAAGAAGGCGATATCCCAGCAGACGTGAGAGTGAAATGTGTGGAAGCTCTTGTGCAAAACTATTTTCCGAAAGATCGAGTGATTCAAAAGGGATATCCCCTGGAGATGCGTTATGCCGGACCACGGGAGGCACTGCTCCATGCCATATTTCGTCAGAATTATGGTGCCACCCATCTCATTGTGGGACGGGATCATGCTGGAGTTGGGACCTATTATGGTCCTTTCGAGGCCCAGGAGATCTTCGACCAGATTCCGCCAGACGCCCTTCTGATTAGGCCTCTAAAGATTGACTGGACATTCTATTGCTATAAGTGCAAAGCAGTGGCTTCCTATAAGACCTGCCCCCATCCTGACGAGGACCATCTCTTGTTGAGTGGGACACTCTTAAGAAAGAAACTCACCGAGGGAGACTCCATCCCTGAAGAGTTCAGTCGGCCCGAGGTTCTGAGCATCCTGACCGATTATTATCGGAATCTTTAACGACCCATGGAAAGCATCGCCCTTCCTGTTCTACCTTTGATTGGACTGTTTGGAGGAATTCTTTCAGGATTACTCGGTTTAGGAGGAGGAGTGATCATACTTCCCCTCCTCACATTACTTGGAAGGGTACCACTCAAGCTTGCAACAGGAACGAGTTTGGTTCATGTGATGTTTGCTGCCGCTGCCGGGACGCTGTCCCACTATCGGGCTGGAAAAGTTGACTTCAGGGGTGGTCTCCTTTTGGGTGTTGCTGGCATCGGAGGAGGGTTTTTAGGTTCGTTTCTCTCGGTTCCTTTATCGACGCACGCTCTCAATCTTATCTTTCTTTTCCTGGTCGCCTTGGCGATTTTCTTGCTTTTCATACCTTTGAAGTCTGATGAAGGAAATTATATCAAGGGAAGTTTCAACAAGATTGAGGGAATTCTAATTGGCTTGGGGTGTGGCTTTTTGGTTGGACTCCTGGGGGTTGGAGGGGGGTTCATTCTCATTCCGCTCATGATCTATCTTCTCAGGATTCCCCTTCGAGAAACTATCGGGACTTCTCTGCTAATCATTTTGATCTCATCAGTGGGAACCTTGGGGGCCAAATACGGGGTGGGACATATCGATATCACCATCACCCTTCTCGTGGTCTCCGGTTCTATAGGAGGGGCTTTACTGGGCGCCAACGTGAGTCGCAAGATCCACGTCAAATACCTTCGCTTCATTCTCCTATCTCTTCTGAGCTTAATTTTTATTAGTATGGGATATGGCGTCTTCTTTTAAAAAGTGACTCCTACTTCTTTTTCAAAATGGGCTCGGAATAGTATGCGGTGACCATTTCGTTGCTGTGGTCGGTGTCGGTCTGGATTCCGATGGCCAGAATTCCGGGAGGTTCGGTGCCGAAGGCCTTCTTAAAATCTTTACGAACATTCCTCTGAAAATACACCCATTGCCCGACCTTTCCCTCCCCGGATTCCAGGACAAAGACTTTACAGTTCCTCTCTCCCGGATGATCAAACAGATGACCTTTGGGAAGACGGGTGGCCCAGATATATTCGATTTTCAATCCCTCGGGTTCTCCTTTTCCAAAGATCCCGTAAGTCCTCTCCTTTCCGAAAACAACCATCACCCGAGCAGCAGCATCAAACCGGTCTTTTCTCGTTTCGACGGCAGAACGTACCACGTTCGATATCTTCCATCCCCACGAAAGCATGGAATAGTCTTTTTCTTTTTCTTTAACCTCCTTGAAAATGGAGGCTCGGCTCCCGACGCTCTCCGCCTTAATGATGCGCTTTCCACCTCTCGAATATTGAGTAGGAGGGACACTAAAATAGACTGCCAACTTCCATCCTTTGACCGGAGACTCCTCTTCCTTGGGTTTCTCCGGCTCCTGGGGGAAGAAGGGTATCTGGGCCAGAAGGAACAGAAGGCTAAGAGATGCTAATAAAATTTTCATTTTTCCTTCTCTGAATTATACAATATTTTCGCTTATGACATTGAAAAATAAATGAGAACCTGCTAAATTTCGACTGACGATGAAATCCCCGTTCGACGATCATAGGACTTGCTATCTGATCTTTGTCCTGCTTCTGATAGCCCCCTCAGCAACCTATGGGTCCGCATCCGATGAACTCCCCTTCTTTTACCAGCCTCTCATCTACCGTCTCTCACAGGAGGGATTTGACTTCAATTTTTTATCAAAACTGTTCTCCGATCCACGGGCAGAGTTCCTCCCTGCCGTCACGACCATCTCCCTCTATCCGAATGAGACGTGGGAGCGCTACACTAAATTTCTCAGTCCAGAATCAATCCATATATCAAAGAAATTTCTTAATCATAATCTCAAAACCTTGGGGGAGTTGGAAAAAAGATTCCATGTGGATAAGGAAGTGGCGGTAGCTATACTTCTGGTGGAATCACGATTCGGGGAGAACATTGGAAAATATCGAGTCATCCCCACGCTCGCCAGCATCGCCCTTATGGACTCTCCAGAGCAACTGCATAGGAATTGTGAAGCCATCCGTGAAATTGACCCAGGATTGTCCTGTGATTGGATCGAAAGTCGATCGAAAAGGAGAGCCGAATGGGCCTATCAAGAGCTGAAATGTTTTCTCAATATCATTCGTCTGGAGAAGATCGATCCCCTGGAGGTTTTTGGATCCCATGCAGGTGCGATGGGCATGGCTCAATTTATACCTTCCAGTTATCTCAAATATGCCATGAGCCAAGAAGGTTTTGAGAGGTGGCTGTTCAGCCGGGAAGAAGCGATCTTCAGCATAGGCAATTATTTGAGATCCCATGGATGGAAGAGGAACCTACCCCTCCAAAAGAAGAAGGAAATCCTCTTCAATTACAACCGTAGTGTCCCTTACGTGGAGATCGTGCTAAAGGTCTCCCAAAAAATAAAACAGTAGTATCCTCTGCTCACCTCTCCCAGAATTCATGGACCCATTCCGTTCAAGGAGCGAAGAGATGAAAAAGCAACTCTTAATTGTCACCACCCTCGATACCAAAGGCAGTGAAGCTGGTTATGTCAGGGACTGTGTGAAAAGGCTCGGCGTCAACCCCTTGGTGATGGACGTGGGTACACTGGGAAGGCCTCGGATTACACCGGATATCAGTCGGGAGGAAGTGTTGAAAGCCGCTGGGTACTGCCTTGAGGATTTGCTCAAGGGAGGAGATCGATCCCTTGCGATCAAAGCGATTCGGGAAGGGGGCGCCCTTCTGGCGAAGGAATTATTTCAGGAAGGCAGGCTTCAAGGCATCTTCGGAATGGGCGGCGGAACGGGAACGGCTATTGTCACCCACATCATGCGTGCCCTTCCCTTTGGTATCCCCAAAGTGGTTCTCTCTACGGTGGCCTCCAGAGACGTAAGAGAATATATCGGCACAAAGGATATCGTGATGTTTCACTCTGTGGCCGATATTCTGGGCCTCAATGGATTCCTCCGTCTCATACTTGACCAGGCTGCCCTTGCTGTGTGTGGAATGGTCGAAAAGGGAGGAGCGATAGAGAAGGAGAAACCTATGGTGGCAGTGACGGCTTACGGGATCAACTCTGCCTGCGCTCTCTCGGCTGAGAACTTTCTCAAAGAAAGAGGCTATGAAATGATTGCCTTTCACGCCAACGGGGTGGGCGGAATGGCGATGGAGGAATTGATTGCTCAGGGCCTCATCGATGGGGTCATTGATTTTACCACCCATGAAATTGCCGATGAGATGTTCGGAGGATATTGTAGAGGGATTGGCCCGACGCGGCTCGAGACAGCAGGCCGCCTGGGAGTGCCTTTGGTCGTGGTGCCGGGTGGGCTGGACAATGCCGTCTTCAGTCCCTTCTACCCTATGCCGGAGCACCTGAAAGGGAGAAAAATTCACTCTCATGATATCAGATTCTGCGTCCGGATGGGACCCGAGGAAATGAAAACGTTTGCCAAGATTATCGGAGAAAAACTGACTAAATCTAAGGGACCCACCCATGTCTTGATCCCTAAGAAGGGCTGGTCTGAAGCTGATCGGCCCGGAATGGAACTCTACGATCCGGAGACGAATAAGGTTTTCGTAAGAGAACTGAAAAAGATCGTCGCCCCTCGCATCCCCATCGAAGAAATGGATCTCCACATCAGCGATCCCGCCTTTGCACAGAGAGCAGTCGAGTTGTTAGACCAGATGATAAGATCCAAGAGGAATCAAACATGGCGTTAAAGCCCCATTGTCAGAAAGCTGTATTTCTGGTATTGTAACTTCAGCTTCGCTTTCCCTCACCCATTCTCTCCTTTTTTGGAAAGGGGGGATTTGGGACAGCATCCGAGATAGCATGCCAAACAACAAGATTGATCCAGATATGAGACGGTTTGCAAGGTATCAATCAGTGATCAATACCCTGTTGGCCAGGGATTCCTTTACTAAGTCCCAAATCTATGCATCTTTAAGAGAAGAGAAACCTCAATTTATTGGCCGAATCATTAGCGATTTGGTGAAAGATGCATACCTTTCCTCCTCAGGACCAAATCCAAACTCACTGTTCTTCTGGTCGAACAAGAGAGATGAATTCAATCCGGGTCGGTGGGTCGATCAGCGGATTTTCACTCCTGCGATCAAACGATCCCCTCGCGAGGATCGTCCGAGGGAAAGGCTTCTCCGCCTCGGTCCTCAAAAGCTCAAGACTTCAGAGCTTTTGGCTATCTTGATCCGGTCTGGTTTTAGGGATGAATCTGCCGTGCAGGCCGGCGAGAAACTCGCAACCCGTTTTGGAGACGACCTTGAAAAGCTGTCCCTCCAGACGAGAGGTGAACTCAAGCAGATCAGCAGAGCCATTGGGGAGGCTGCCTATTGTCAAATCATGGCTGGTCTCGAGTTGGGTAAGCGATTAAGAACTCAAAGAAATGGTTCATTGCCCCGTTATAAAATTCGAAACACCATGGACGCGATTGATTATTGCAAAGAACACTTTATGAGACTCGCCAGAGAAGCTAAGCAAGAAGAATTTCATGTCGTCCTGCTGGATGAAAAGCATCAAGTCATCAAGTCCGAGCAGATCACAGTTGGACTCTTGGACAAAAGCCTCGTCCATCCTCGCGAGGTCTTTAAACCTGCGATTCGGGAGTCAGCCTCTGCCCTCATTCTGATTCACAACCACCCGAGTGGAGACCCTATGCCCAGTCAGGAGGACAAAACAATAACCAGAGACCTTAAGAAGGCGGCCGAGACACTCGGACTCCGGATTCTCGACCATGTCATCTTATCTCATGATAAGGCCTTGAGCATGGTCCAGGAGAAGTTGCTGTAGATGGGCATGAACGATTCAGATATCAGCGAGGCAAGAACCAGAAAACTGCTCATAGACGAAGCCCTTCTAAAAGCAGGATGGGGGCCTATTATTCCTTTCCAATCTGGTACCAAGTATGTTCAGGGCTCCGTTGAGGAATACCCGACCCAGAATGGTCCGGCTGATTACATCCTCTTTTCAAAAGGAATGCCCCTGGCATGTGTTGAGGGTAAGAAAGTAAGCATGGGGCCCCAAAATGTTCTTCAACAGGCAAAAAGATATGCAAGAGGCTTTGAAAGAGGTCCTCGCTCCTTCGGCGAATATCATCTTCCCTTCGTTTATTCCACAAATGGCAAGATAATCTGGTTTCAGGATTTGAGAAACCCCCTCAATCTTTCCAGAGAGGTTTCTGCTTTTCATACGCCCCAGGCACTCATGGAGATGCTGAGTAGGGATGAAAATGCAGCCAGAGATTGGCTTGAAAAAGTGGAGATAGATAAAAGGTACCTATGGCCATTCCAGGTTGAAGCGGTACAGGAAATGGAAAGAGCCATTCTCAATCGTAAGAGAACAATGCTCATTGCCATGGCCACAGGTACAGGCAAGACCTTCACAATCTTTAATCTACTTTACCGGCTGATGAGGTCAGGCTTCGCAAAGAGGATCCTCTTTCTCGTCGATCGGCGTGCCCTCGCAGCCCAGGCTGTTACAACGGCAGCCAGTTTCGAGGCCGAGCCAGGACTGAAGTTTGACCAATGCTATGAAATCTACAGTCAGAGGATTCGAAGAGAAGACCTGGATGAAGATATGAAATTCGACCCTAAGATTCTACCCACAGAATACCTCACCAATCCCAACAGCCGGGACAGCTTTGTCTATATCTCCACGATCCAGCGCATGAGAATCAATCTCTTTGGGACTGAAGGCATGTTTTTAGCCACAGGGGACCTGGATGACGACTCCGATGCCCAGATACTCGATATTCCGATCCATGCCTTCGATGTGATTGTCGCCGATGAGTGCCACCGGGGATATACGGCTCAGGAAGAAAGCAAGTGGCGTGAGGTTCTGAATCATTTTGACGGAATCAAAATCGGCCTGACTGCAACTCCTGCGGCTCATACCATGGCCTTTTTCAAAAATATGGTCTTTCGTTATGACTATGAAAGGGCTGTTCAGGAGGGTTACCTCGTAGACTATGACGCTGTTGCCATCCAATCGGATATTACTCTCCGGGGTGTTTTCCTCAAAGAGGGTGAGGAGGTCGGACTCATTAACACAAAGACTGGCCAGCTCTCTTTCGAAATTCTGGAGGATGAGAGGGAACTTCCTGCTCCAACGACTGAAATCGATTGGACAGCTCCGGATCGAAACAGGAAGATCATTCAAGAGATCAAAAAGTATCTCTTAGACCAGGAAGCACAGCTTGGCCATTTCCCAAAGACCTTGATCTTTGCCCAGAATGACATTTCCCATATATCTCATTGCGATCAGTTGGTTCAAATTCTAAGGGAAGAATTTAATAGAGGAGATGACTTTGTCCAGAAAATAACTGGCAGTCCGACAGTGGATAGACCCCTTCAGAGGATTCGTGAGTTCAGAAACCGACAGAATCCGGGAATTGTGGTCACCGTCGATATGCTTTCAACAGGCGTCGATATCCCAAAGATAGAAAACATCGTATTTCTCAGACCCATCCAATCGAGAATCCTCTTTGAGCAGATGATGGGCAGGGGGACCCGGCGGTGTCCGGAAATCCATAAGACCCATTTTACAGTTTTTGACTGCTTTAATGGCTCCCTCCTCGAATACTTTAGAAGGACAACCGGTATTACTGCCGAAGCGCCAGTAAAGGCGACCCGAGCTATTCGTGAGATCGTTCTGGACATCGCTAACAATCGGGACCGAGATTATAATGTTCGTGTTCTTTCAAAGAGACTCCATCGTATATCGAAGAATATTAGTCAAGAAGGAAGGCTTCAGTTCAGTTATATCCTGAATTGCGACCTGGTAGATTTTGCGAAAACCCTCCCACAGAGAATTGAAAAAGATTGGGAAGAAACCATAAAGATCTTAAAAAGCGAGGGCTTCCTTGATCTCTGTGAAGACTACCCCCGGCCCGAAAAGAAATTTGTAGGGGCAGAAACTGCCCAGGATGAGGTCCTTTCGAGAATCGTTTTTAGAGCAAAGGACGGAAGAGAATTGGGTCCCCAGGATTATTTGAAAGATTTCGAAGCATTTGTAAAAGGTAATCCTGAAGATATTGAGGCACTTGAGATCCTTCTAAAAAAACCCAAAGAATTCGATACCAAAAAGCTGAGAGCCTTGAGAGATACATTGGCTACAAAACCAGATCATCTGGTAGATAAATTTACTGAGAAGAATCTACGCCGCGCTTATAACAGGGAACTCGCCGATATTATCTCAATCATACGCTTTGCCGCAAAGGGTGGAGAATTGCTCACGGTCGAGCAGAGAGTAAACAAGGCTTTGATGAAGGTCAAGTCGGATCGCACCTTTACAGAGGAACAGAATAGATGGCTGGAGTTGATCCGGAGGCATCTGATCGAAAACCTCTTAATGGAGAAAGAGGACATCGAGACCCTTCCCATCTTTACCCGTGAAGGTGCCTCCTGGAATAAATTGAATAAGATTTTTGAAGGAGAACTGGAAACCATTATTCACGAGATCAACGAAGCCATCGCCGCCTAATAACACAATAACCGTCTTATCGAGGAGGATACATCAAATTTGATGTTGACTAATTATGGAATTCACTGTAGAATTTTATGAGACTCTTTCAGGTCAGTCCCCAGTGCGTGAGTTCCTTGATAGACTTAAACAAGAAGACCCAAACGACTTCGCCACAGTAATGGCCGGGCTTGCAAAGTTGAGGAATAGACAGTATCACAGGCCTCCTCTGTCAAAATCTATCGGAGGTGATCTTTTTGAACTTCGACACGTTGGGAAGCTAAACACAAGGTTACTTTACTTTTTTGCAAAAGGCCAGAGGATAATTATCGTTCACGGGGTTCGAAATAAGGCGACAAAAATCTCTAAAAGGGATGTTAGGGTTGGCTTCAAAAGAAAAGCAGATTGGATGGCAAGAGATCTTTTATGAAAAAGCAGACTAATTTTGATTTATATCTTGAAGAACAGTTGAAAGATCCTTCTTTCGTGGAACGCTTTGAGAAAGCTGGCCAAGCATGGGATGTGGCGATTAAACTCGCAAGTCTGCGGAGGGCATCCGGGTTGTCTCAGAAAGAGCTGGCGAAACGGGTCGGGACATCTCAACAGCAAATCAGCCGTCTTGAATCGCCCTCTTATGAGGGCCATTCCTTAAGCATGTTACGACGGGTGGTTGATGTTCTTGGAGCCAGCATTCATGTCGAGATCCAACCCAAGAAACCGAGGAAACTGCCGGTCGTTGCTGAAAGCGGAGCCACTTATGAAATTAAAAGAAAGAGGATCTCTAAGTAGTTCCCTTCTCCCCCCGGTGGGAGAGGCTCCCATTAATTCTCCTCCCCTTTACGGGTCACTTTTTCCCCTCTCCCCTGGTGGGAGAGGGGAAGGGGGAGGGGGAAAGGTAATCCATGCCCGACATCGTTGGTAAACTTTGGGGATTCTGTCACACTCTCCGTCACGATGGAATCGACTACGGCGATTACATCGAGCAGTTGACCTATCTTCTCTTTCTCAAAATGATCGAAGAGAAGGGAGTAGAAATACCTCCAGAGTATTCTTGGTCTATCTTGAGAGAAAAATCCGGAACTGAGTTGACTGATCATTACCAAGCTACCCTAAGAGGATTAGGAGAACAGCCTGGGATGTTAGGAGCGATTTACGCCGGAGCCCTATCCCGGTTCAGTAATCCAGTTAGCCTGAAGCGCCTTGTCAACCTCATTGACGAGATCGAATGGACATCTCTCAATATCGACGTAAAGGCAGCGGCTTATGAGGGTCTTCTCGAGAAATCCGCTTCCGAAGGGAAGAAAGGGGCAGGCCAATACTTCACACCTCGAATCCTTATCCAATCCATTGTCAGGTGTATGAAACCTGACCCTCGGAAAACAAAAGACTTTACCATCCACGATCCTGCTGCAGGAACAGGAGGGTTTTTGGTCTGCGCCTATGAATGGCTGATGGAGCAAACAAAGGGCGGTCTCGAGCGTGAAGAAGCAAAACGTATTTTGACTTCAACATACTCAGGAACAGAGCTTGTCCCAAGGCCGAGAAGACTGGCTTTGATGAACCTCTATCTCCATGGCATCCACGCAAATATCTATTTAGGAGATGCCATTTATGAACCAAAGAGAGTTCCTAAAGAGGGCGGTTATGACTGTGTGATGACCAATCCTCCTTTTGGGACCAAGGGAGCAAATCAAGCACCCAATCGAGATGATTTCACTGTTGCCACGAGCAATAAGCAACTCAATTTCGTCCAGCATGTAATGAGCATTCTGAAACCTGGTGGTCGGGCTGCAATTGTGGTCCCTGATAACGTCCTTTTCGCCGATCAGGCAGGGGATGTGTTTAAGATTCTCACTGAGGATTACGATCTACACACTGTGCTTCGCCTCCCCAATGGAACATTTACTCCCTACAGCCCTGGCACCAAGACTAACGTCATTTTCTTTGTAAAAGGTTATGCAACGGAGAATGTATGGGTCTATGATGCCCGCACAAACGTTCCAAGGATCACCAAAAAAGATCGTCCTCTTACTCCACAACACTTTTCAGAATTTGAGGCCTGTTATGGCCCCAATCCAGAAGGCCATTCAAAGCGAGACCCAAAAGACTCCAAAGAAGACCGCTGGCGATGTTTTACAATTGGCGAGGTTAAGGAACGTGATTTCAAGATCGACAGCTTGAAATGGCTTAAAGATGAATCCCTTGACGACATGGACGAATTGCCCGAACCAGAAGAATTGGCCTCCGATGCCATTTCAGAATTGGAGGGTGCATTAGCGGAGCTGAGTGACATTATGAAGATATTGGAGAATGGGAATTTTCAAACGTAATACATTGTAGGGTGCATTAACCGAAGCGAATCCACCAAACGGATTGTATATCGTTGATCGTTGATCGTAGGGTGGATTAAGCGAAGCGAATCCACCAATTATCATCAACATGAGTAGAAACGTAGGGTGGGTTAAACGGAGTGAATCCACCTAAAAGAATCCACCAATCATCATCAACATGAGTGATTACCGGCGAGTTTATCAACAAGGAGGCTCCTATTTCTTTACGGTGGTTACCTATGACCGCATGCCGATCCTTACTACCACTGAAAATATTTCACGACTC
>CAYMTD010000003.1:19936-25750 GCA_964393245.1 uncultured Syntrophaceae bacterium | reverse complement strand
CTCCCTCTCAGAGCAGAAGAGATTTGGTATTTTTATCGGCCCAGGGCAGCGATCGAGGTCATTATCAGGGAACTGAAAGCAAGCTATGCTTTGGCCAAGATTCCAACCAACAATTTCCAGGCCAACCAGTTCTACTTTCATCTCTTGCTGTTCGCCTACAATCTCGTCAACTGGTTCAAAAGAATCTGTCTGCCTCCAAGATTCCAGAATGCAACCTTGGAGACCATTCGGACAGAATTCTTAGTCCTCCCTGCAAGATTGGTCAAAACAGACCATCAGAATTTACTCAAATTACCCGCAGAGTACATTTCCAAGGCAACCTTGGACCATATCGTTCAGAGTACCAGGAAAATGAAGCCATTGTAAATTATCACCAATTTGCTAAATTTCTAACGGATAGACATTCAAAGTAACCAGTGTTTTAAGTGTTTCTTATTGGAAGATATCACTTTTCACGCTTTTTTCAGGTATTTTTTCATGTCGCTCCCCGCGCGGGAGCGTGGATTGAACCATCATTCGTTCGGGCCTGTTCCTAAGTTCCCCACGCACAATTTACTTGTTTGCTGCGCGATGAGGCTGTCGTAACATATAAAAAGGATGTAACCAATAGACATAGATTAGCAGCAGGTGGAAGATCCAATAAACAGGAGGTTAGGTTATGGAAGGAAAGAGTTCGGTATCGGTCCGGAAAAGCAAGGCGGCCCCAGTCTTGGTCGTATGGCTGATCATTATGTTCGTTTTCTGTTTCTTTCCCATTTCCTATGCTGCGACGGCCAAGGAGATCGAGGCGAATGTAGATGCTGCATTAAAGCTTTTTCACCAGGTGAAAGGGGGAAAGGAATTGCTTCAAAAGGCTAAGGGGGTACTTATTCTCCCCGGAGTCTTCAAAGCAGGCCTCATTGTTGGGGGGGAATACGGTGAAGGAGCTTTGCGAATTGGAGGAAAGACGGTTGATTACTATAACATTGTTGCGGCATCGATTGGCTTTCAAATTGGAGCACAGAAGAAAAATGTTATTATTCTTTTTATGGACCAGAGCGCTCTCAGGACTTTTCGTGCCAGCCCTGGCTGGAAGGCGGGCGTCGATGGATCGGTCGCAGCAGTCAAAGTGGGTGCGGGGGCTTCCATTGACACGACCCAGATCAACGAGCCCGTCGTCTCTGTCATCTTTGGCCAGAAGGGATTGATGGCCAACGCCACGATCGAAGGCGCGAAACTCACCAAAATAGTCAGGTAGGGATGATCGTTCAATAAAGAAGTAGAAAAGGGGAGGGTTTTAAATAGATAGGATGAGTAACCCTCCCCAGAGGCTATCTAAGGAGGAGAGAATCGTAGGCTTTTGCCCCCGCCTCGTATCCTGTCTTATCTTTCCCCCATTCCGTGTGGCACCCATTGCACGAGTTTGGAATCACGGCCTTAGGGTCCTTTTCGAACATTTCCAGACTCACGCGGGGTCTGATGATTCTAAAGTCATGGCTATGGATATCGCCAGCTTCCGCTGAGGAGGCCGTCTTTACCATATGGCACGATGAACAGCGACTCGTTCCCCGGGTCTCTGGCGCATAGTTGTGCTTGGTATGCATCCGAATGGCCCATGGATTGGCAAACTTCTCACTCTTCCCGTGGCAGGAGAGGCAGAGGTTGTTGTTGTGGTCGGCTTTGGTCAATTGGGATCGGCTCGGTCCTCCGTGGGGATTGTGGCAGTCGAAGCAAAGCACTCGGGCGTAGAAATGGCCGCTTTTTTGAAAGTCGAGCCATTGCTGGTGATGAGACTTCGAATGGGCCTCAGGATCTCCCCAGAGTCCGGGCTTAAATTGGTAATAGTTGGATAAGGGTTCTCCGATTTTATAAGGTTTGTTATTTTTGTCATTCCATGGATAATCAAATGTCCCATTTGGAACGCTCACCCCTCTTGAATGGCACTGACCGCAAACATCCAGACTCCGTTCATAGGGCAGTTTTCGGGGATGGATGATTTTTCCTTTGGTCTTTGGAGACCTGATGTGGTCGGAGCCAGGGCCATGGCATTTTTCACATCCGGTATTGAGCTCGAAATATTTGGATTCATAACCCGCGTCAACCTTTTTTAGCTCAAGCCCAGTATTGTGACAGCCCGCGCAGCTCATTTCAAATGATTTCTCGACCGCAGGTGTCTTCAGACTCCCATCTTCTTTGCACCAGTTCTGGAGGTTATAGGGAACCCACCGGGAGGTCGCCTGGTTTCATTGGAAGGGGAGGATATAATGATGATTTCCGATCTTGACCTGGTAGCGTTGTTTCCATCCCCATCCTCCATAGGTTCTTACAACATTGTAGGTTACCTCTCTGGAAGGATCCTTTGCATCGACCAGTGTGGCTTGGTGGATGCCCCCAGGCCCGTCCTCTAACCTGACAATGACCTCCGGGATATTTGGGGCTTTCAGCTTGAGCAAACCTTTCCAATCGACGACCAGCGTATCATTGGTGCGGCTTAAGATCTGCTGAGATTTATTGTGGAGCGTGTCCTTCCACATCTCGTAAATCGATCGGTGACAAGACATGCATTTCTTAGAACCCACATAAGTGGTCTCGGCTATGGTTACCGATGGGATGAGGATTAATGCAGAAAATAGAAGTGGCCATTGCAATCTCAGAACTCTTCTCATCAAACTGATCCTCCTTTCGTTAGGGTTTTTTGAATTTGAACCTTTATCCACCTCCTTCCTCCCAAAGAATAAAAAAAGGTGAACAGACTAACTGTTCACCCCCCTCGGCTCACTCCATCCTTGTTACCACGGGATTTTATCAAAAATCAAGTACTATTTTCTATGGATAAAGAAGCAACCCTTTTCTGGCCAGAGAGATATGTTCCTCCTTTGTGATATGGGCCTTGTGACACCGGGTGCAGGCCTTAAGGGCATTCTCTCGTGCGATCTTTCCACCCTCGAGGGCATCCCTTCCCATCATCATCTCCTGATACTTTTCTCCGGGTCCATGACATGCCTCGCAACCCACGTTCTTCTCCTTATAGGTCTTGCTTTCTGGATCGTATCCGGTCGCATGACAAGGGGTGCATTTGGTTTTGTCTTTTTCACCCTGAATGCTGGCGAAGGCTTTTAGGGTCATGGGGGATTTGCTCCATGTATCAACGTGTTTCTTGTTGAGGGCTTCGTGGCATCCATTGCAGGATTCGGAGCCAACATAGGCCACTTCCTCGTCGATAAAAACGGACCTCTCTTTTGACGGAGCCTCTTCGGGCAGCGAAGGTGCTGTCTTTTCCCAGCTTCGAATGAATGCGACCAATCGGGTGATCTGCTCTGGATTGAGCGGTCCACCCTCTTTATCACCAAGAGCGACCATTCCTGTTCGGGGAATTCCACGCTCAATAATCTTTTGAAGAATCGTGTCATCGACAGCCTGAAGATAGTTCTTTGAATTGATTGCCTTAATCCTCCTCTGAGGACCTCCTGTTTCTCCATGACATCGACTACAATGAGTTAAGTAGAGACCCTTCCCTTTTTCAGCAGCGATCGATCTCATTTTCTCTGTCTCTACCTTCACCCGATGGGGTTCCAGCAGCCAATAAATGGTAAGAAAAAAGGCAATGGCTACTGTCAAAATCATAGCTAAGAAGATTTTCTTTTCCATTCTCTACCCTTTGACGACCTGCGAAGGTTCGAACTTTTTCCTCTCGATCGGACTGGCTGTGTCGAGAACCAGTTTTTCTTCGACGATTTGGAGCTTATAAAGATCCAGAGGACGAGGAGGTGGGCCTTCGAGGACCTCGCCATTGCGGTTGAATTTCGCACCATGACATGGGCATTCGAACTTTTTGAGCTTCTCATTCCAGTTGACGATGCACCGGAGATGGGGACATATTGCGGAAAATGCTAAAAATCCACCCTCCAATCTCTGGATGAAGGTCCTTTCCTTACGGAAATAGATAACCTCACCCACCTTAAAATCATTGACCTTTCCTGCGATGAAAATCTTTTCACCCTTTTTCTCCTTCTTTCTCGGCCAGAGAAAGGCGAAGGTGCCGACGATCAACTCTCCAATCACAATGGCTGCTGCCCCTATCCATCCATAAGCGATCAAGCGCCTTCTGGAGATAGCCTTTTTATCGACACCCGATTTTGGGTCCATAGTATCTCCTGTTACTTCTTGGAACCCACCCTAAAGGGTTGAGTTACAGAATCCCCAAAGTTTGTCACTCAAGGCTTTAGCCTTGAGATCATTTACTTCCATGGAAGAACGAAGCTCCAGTTTTCGCCCCGGAAAAGGGAGCCGATCACCGTGAAGATCAAGGCTCCAAAGATAAAACAGGTAAACAGGATCACCAAGACCTTCCGTTTTTCTCCACCGATAAAGATTCGATTTAAAAGGGAACCAAGTTTCGTCTTCGGTTTCCTATCGATATAAGGGATCAGAAGAAGCCAGATGATAAGAAGCAGAGGGATGATGATTGCCGGAATGACGGGTTTTGTTGTGTAATGGATCAACTCCTGAATCCCCGTGAAATACCAGGGGGCTTTTCCCGGGTTTGGAGTAACCAGAGGGTTGGCCAGGTCTTCCAGCGGAGCATCCAAAAATAGGGAGATGAGCAAAAGGACGAAGGTGACGGCCAAAGAGCAGATGGTTAACAGGATGAGATAATGAGGAAAGGATTCCATGGTATCCTCCGGAGCCTTCTCCACCATCGGGGAAGTCCCATCCACAATCTCCATGATCCCGTAGGTCTTATTGGGATCCTTAATGAAAACTTTATCCTTCTCCATTGAATTCAACCCCTCTTCAAGGTGCAGAGTGCGGAATGCGGATTGCAGGATTAAACCATGATAGAGAATCTAAAGAGTTGCTATTCCGCATTTCATAATGGTCCTGAAATCCCGCCATCCTTTCTCACTCTCCAGAAGTGAATGGCCATAAGCAGTCCGGCCATAAAAGGCAGGACGACGCAATGCAAAACGTAGAAGCGAAGCAATGCCTCATGTCCGACTTCCTCTGCTCCCAATAGAAAGAAACGGACCCGGTCTCCGATAAAAGGTGTATAACTCATGATCGTCGTTCCCACGGTGATGCCCCAGTAAGCCAATTGGTCCCAAGGCAGAAGGTATCCCGTATAGCTCAAGGCCAGGGTCAGGATGAGAAGAAAGATGCCGATCACCCAGTTAAACTCTCGAGGGGGCCGGTAAGAACGGGTGTAGAAGACCCGCACCATGTGCAGAAAGACGGTAACCACCATCCCATGAGCGGACCACCGGTGAAGATTCCTCAAGATCTTTCCATTAAACACAAGGGCCAGCGCCTGCATGTCGAAGTAGGCCCTTTCGATGGAAGGGGTATAGAGGAACATGAGGAGAATGCCTGTCACGGTGAGGATGATGAAGAGAAGGCACGAGATTCCACCGAGGCAAAAGGTATAGGAGAATCGAAGGCCATGACGCTTCATTTTGGTGGGAAAGATATGGAGAAACAAGTTGTGATACATGACCATCGAACGTTTGAGGTCGGTATCCGGTATTCCGGTCCGGAAGATGGACTGCCAGATTGCCGACTCTGAAATGTGCTGTAATAAGCGTTTGCTCATTTCAACTCCGTCTCATGTTGGATTGCATCAAATCCCCCCAACCCCCTTTTTTAGGGGAGACGAGCTGTAGGGACGGCCCTCAACGGCCGCCCTTTCCAGGAGCCCCTGGCTACCGGCAGGCGCAAAGGGGCTCCCCTGCTCTTCCTCTCGGTAGAGCTTTGATTCTCTATGGTACATCTCCATCGTAATAGCACCGGTTGGGCACCGCTTGACACACAGACCACACTGAATGCACCGGGATTCGT
>CAYMTD010000003.1:11939-19836 GCA_964393245.1 uncultured Syntrophaceae bacterium | reverse complement strand
GCACCGGTTGGGCACCGCTTGACACACAGACCACACTGAATGCACCGGGATTCGTCTTTGATCATGACCGTGGCCAAATTGAGTTTTTCGGCTTCTTCAAAAGATACGCCGTAAAGAGCGGTTACGAGTGCTGAGAGCCTCTCGTCCCCCTCGATCTCATCGAGCCTTGCCATTCGAAAACAAGATTTTGGGCAAATGTCAACACAGCCACCACAGAGAATGCATTTTGTCCGATCGAATATGGTGAAGACATGACACTGGAGGCACCGGCTACCTTCGAGGAGGGCCTTCTCCTTCGAAAATCCCAACTCTACCTCTTTGTCGAAAGACTTTCGCTCAGCGACAGGGATCGTGTCCATCTTCTGACGAGGTATTTTTTCCAGGTTCGGTTCGATCCTTAACTCCCGGACAGGTTCGAAATAGGCGGGTCTTTTTTCCCATCTTTCTCCGCTCACGTAACGATGGATGGAGAGAGCAGCCATCCTTCCATCGGCGATGACCCGGATGACATCCCTCGGACCCGTGACAAAGTCGCCTCCAGCGAAGATGCCCGGGACATTGGTCTCAAAGGTTTCCGGGTTAACGGATAGACGGTCCCATTTAGAGATTTCAAGGCCGATTTCTTCTGGGAGAAAAGAGATGTCCGGGGACTGGCTGACCGAAGGAATGAGAAGGTCGATATCGATTTCGAATTCGGTTCCTTCCGTGGGAATTGGCCTTCTCCGGCCGTCCTTTTCAGGTTCTCCCAAGCGATTTCGGATGCATTGGACACCAGAGACCCTTATTCCATCCCGGGAAAGGACCCGAATGGGTTGGGTAAGGTAATGGACCCGGATGCCCTCCTCTTCTACCTGTTCCAACTCCCTGGAGTCCACAGGCATCTCCTCCCTCGTCCTTCGGTAAAGAATGAAGACCTCCTTTGCGCCCAATCGAAATGAAGAACGGGCTGCGTCCATGGCCGTGTTACCGCCTCCCACTACTGCTACTTTCTGGCCAATCCTGAGATCCACCCCAAGGTTCACCCTTTGCATAAAGGTCACGCCATGGATTACGCCCTGGAGGTCCTCCCCTGGGATTCCTAATTTTTCGGCCTTATGGGCGCCTCCGGCAATATAGACTGCATCATAATTCTGCCTCAGCATTTCCAGGTTCAACTCTTTTCCGATCGGGGTCTCCGTGATGATCTCTACCCCCAACCGTCTCACCTCCTCAATCGCCTGACTGACTACTTCCCTGGGAAGACGGTACGGGGGGATTCCGACATTGAGCATCCCTCCGGGGACGGAGAAGGATTCATAGATGGTTACTCCGTATCCCAGTCTTGCAAGATCGTTTCCGGCCGAAAGTCCAGAAGGGCCAGCTCCAATGATCGCGACCTTTTTATCCCTCTTTCCGAAAACTGCTGTCTTTTGGGAGGAGGAAATTTTGTGGTCGGCAGAGGCTCTTTTCAATGAGCAAATGGAGATCGGTTGATCGATGAGAATTCCTCTCCGGCACTTCTCCTCACAGGGGTGAACGCAAATCCTCCCCAGTATGGCAGGGAAGAGATTGTCCTCTCTGTTGATCTCGAAGGCAAGATCGTAGTCGCCTTCCATGATGGCCGAGATATACTCAGGCGCTCGGGTGTTGACCGGGCAGGCGTTCTCACAGCCGATCTGCTCTTCGAACCAGCGCTGATCCGGAACTACAACGCGAAACCGATCGGATGAAGGCCGACTCATGGTACCTTATGCTCAACGGTCCTGAGGAGATGGGAGACTCCTGAACGCAGCTCATTGAGCCTTCTGAAGTAGATGGAGGAAAGTTTCTTCATAACCTCCAACCCCATTTCAGGATCCTCCTTCATCTTCCTTTTAATATATTGGGCATCCAAGACCAATACGTTCGACGGTTTCAGACAGATGGCTGTTACGTTGTAGCGGAAGGGTTCCATCAGGGAGGCGGTTCCAAAGACTGCCCCCTCCTTCTCGATCCTCGAAGTCATCCAGTCGATCTGACGGTCGGCCCCAACGACCAGCTCCACCAAACCCTGGACGAGGACATAAAGGTAAGGCGCCTCTTCTCCCTCACGAAAGATGACCTTTCCTTCGGGAAATTCTTCTATGCGGGATTGAGAGAAGAGGGTTTTGAGCTGAGAGGGATTGAGATCTCCAAATAGCTCAGCCTTCTTTAGCCATTCTGACGATACCATCCATCTCCTCCCACCCCCCTGTTGCTAAAAGGCGAATCAAAAACTTCCCTCCGAGACTTCGAAACGAACCTTGCCCGATTGGGGTTCGTCACCCAGATCTCTTATCTCTTTTGGGACTCCGGATATACTCGAGAAGGTCTGCCATCTCCCCCTTTTTGAGTAGTGGCCAGGTGAGGCCTTTCTCCTTCATCGCTCTATCAATCTCGGAACTGTGATTCCAGATGCCTGCCACAATCTCCATCACTTGAGCAGCTTTTTGGTACTTCGAGGAGAGGTTAATCTGCATTAAGTCTCCGCCTTTTCCCTCCATGCCATGGCAGCGGATGCAACCCAAATCTCTGAAAAGTCTTCTCCCGTTCCATGCGTTTCCTGGTTCTCCGGTGAAATGAAGGAAATAGAGATAAGAGAGGAGGTCTGCCATCTCCTTGGGCGTGAACTTTGGAATCCCAGTAGGGGTCTGAGACATCCTGGCCAGAACGATCGGCCCTTTATTCCACATACTTGAAGCAATCTGGGTGAGGCTCCTGTAGAAGGTTCTTGCCTTCCTACCCAGGTCCCCGCCTTCTCTCCGGTCTTCACCCTTTTCTGCGTGACATCTGGTGCATCCCTTTGTCTGGAAGACCTCTTTCCCCTCTCTGGGATTTCCAGGGGTGACAAAGGCCGTCTCTTTCGATCCTCCTTTCGCATTCGCCTTAACATACTCGAGGAGATCCATCATCTCCGTTCCTTTAAATTCCGGCCATTTGATTCCAAGTTTGACCATTTGGGCGATCATATCTGGGCCATGGTTCCAGATCGCCTGGCTGAGGAAGATGGGTGAGATATTCTGCGGGAACTCATTTAAACCCGGTTCTCCCGCCTTGCCCTTTCCTGAGAGGGGATGGCAGAGATGGCATCCCTTCTCATTGAAGAGGTATCTCCCTTTTGTGGAGTCTCCCGGCTCATCGAAGAACTTGAGGAAGTAGAGGTAGGCCGAGAGGTCGCTGAATTCCTTTCCCGTGAGATTGGGCTTGACCATCTTCACCCTTTGCATTCCTGTAATCATAGAGGGGATATGATTCCACATCTTTCCGGCCAGATCGAGCTGGGTATCTCCAAGATCGATCCTTCCAAAGTCAGGTCCGATTTTACCTCCCTCCCCTTTGAGACCATGGCATTTGACGCATCCCTTGCTGACAAAAAGGCGGGCACCCTTTGCGGGATCATCGGGGAGAAACTGCCCATAGGCAAATCCCCCCGCAATGAGAAGGAGGAAGATGCTGCCATAGAGGATGCCTCTTTCCTTCGTAGGGGCTTACTCCACGCCAATTCCGGGCAGATAGGTTCAAATTCTTTCCCGAACTTCTGCCATGGACTTCTCTCTCCCTTCACGTACCTCCCAGATCGAAACGACAGGAAAGACCTTAGTGAAAATCATATAGAGGAGGACGAAGAAAGAGAGGCATCCCGCCAGGATCGACCACTCCACCCAGGTCGGAAAATAGATGACCTCTTCATTGGGTAACCTGGGGTGAGTCAAAGTAGGGACGACGATCACGTAGCGTTCCAGCCACATTCCTACAATCACAGAGATCGAAGCGATGAGAGTACCGGTAGGGGTCCGGGTCCTTCTCAGACTGAGAATGGGCAGGGGGATGAGAAAACAGAAGAGGAACATCCCCCAGAAGTAGGGGGCAAACCTTCCCGTAAATTTAGACCAGAAGATATCCATATGAAGCGGTTCCCCCCCATAGTAAACCGTTAAGTATTCGGTGAAGGTAAAGTAGAACCATAGCAGGGTCATGACCAACAGGAGGATGCCCAGGTTGTTGAAATGAACGGGCCTCAAGTAATCCTCCAGGTGGTAGGCCTTCCGGATGAGGTTCATGGCAACGATCAGGGCCGCGATCCCAGAGAAGATCGCTCCAGCCACAAAATAAGGGCCAAAGATAGCGCTGTGCCACATGGGTTGAATGGTCATGGCGAAGACAAAGGAGACGACCGTATGAACGGAGACTGCTACTGGAATCACCAGAATTGCCATAAAGGCAATGCCTCTTTCGAGCCATCTGTGCTGTTTCTCTGATCCATTCCAGCCCAGGGCGAGGATGCGATAAAACCACTTCCATTTTCCTCTGTAATCCCTGAGAAGGGCAATGTCTGGAATCAGAGGGAGGTAGAGGTAGATGGAACTGGCTGTGAGGTAGACCGAAATGCTTGAAACATCCCAGAGCAGAGGAGATTGGAACTGGGCGTATTGGATGATGTTCAGCATACGGTCCGGCCTGCCGAGATCCATCAGGATATTGCCTACACCGAAGAACAGGACGAGCACGGTGATCACTTCTGCGGATCGGGTGATCGATCTCCGCCACTCCGCTTTAGCCAAGCGAAGGATGGCCGAAATGAGCGTTCCAGCGTGACTGATTCCGATAAAGAAGACGAAATTCGTAATGTAGACCCCCCAGAAGATGGGTCTGGCCAGCCCGGTAATGCCAAGGCCCTGCCGGTACTGGTTGAGGTAGGCATAGAGCGCCCAGAGGATAATCAGGGCGAGGATAAAGAACGTCACATAAAATGCCCTTCCCGTTTTCTGAATGGGCTCAAAGAGGATGCCATCCTCTCTTACAACGGACTGCCTTTCTTCCATTACGTTCCTTCCGAAAGGTAGTAGACCTTTGGCTCTGTCCCCAGCTCTTCCAGCAGTCGAAACGCTCGCTTCTCTCGAGAAAGCTGGGAAACGATGCTAAAGGGATCGTCCAGGTCACCAAAATACATGGCACCGGATGGACAGGCCTGAACACAGGCAGGAATATAGTCCTCGGGGAGCAGATCCCTGCCTTCTGCCTTCGCCTTTTCCCTGGCTCTCAGAAGTCGGTGGTGGCAGAAGGTGCATTTCTCAACCACCCCTTTTGTCCTCAAGGAGACGTCACGGTTGAGCGAGCCCTTCATCTCTTGTGGCCAATCGGGCTGATGCCAATTGAAATATTTTACTGTGTAAGGGCAAGCAGTCGTGCAATAGCGACATCCTATGCACCGATAATTGATCTGCGCCACTAGGCCCTCGTCGTTAATATAGGTGGCGTAGACTGGGCAGACTTTGGTGCAGGGAGGATGATCGCAGTGCATGCAAGGCCTCGGAAGAAGCCTGGCTTTAATATGAGGGTACTCCCCTTCAATGTAAGGGACTAACTCGATCCAGTGGATGGTTCGTCCAAGGGCCGATTCCTCCGGTCCAATGAGGGCCACGTTGTTTTCTGCCTGACAAGCTACCACACAGGCCTGGCAACCCGAGCATTTGTCGAGATCGATCACCATTCCCCATCTGGGCATGATATTCTCCGCTCAATTCATGATTCGGGTTTCGCTCTCTCTGTTCCCCGTTCCGTCTTTTCAGGCCTTATAGACTTTCACCGGCGTCGACCCATTGATGGGCTGCCCGGTCAAGTCATCCAAATCATCCTCGAGGAGCCGATAGGGGTTTTCGCCCAAACCGGACGCCCAGCGCCCGCCCGAGCGATGGCCCGAACCAAACGGGATATTGACCACTTCGGGCATGGCTCCCTTGTAGATTCTAACTTTGACCTTTACCTTTCCCACCTTCGATTCGACCCAAACCCAATCTCCATCGGAGATTCCGATTTGCTTCGCTGTCTCAGGATGGATTTCTGCCCATGTCTCCCATCTCTCGTAGAGGTGAGGGCCAAAGATCCCTTGAAGCCATGGCTGGTTGGCATTCCTCCCTCCTGTTAGGGCCATCGTCTTGAAGATGTAGAGGAGGAAAGGATATTCCTTATCCTCTCTTTCGTCCTTCTTGGGCTGCTCCCAGCGAGGAAAGAGAGGTGAAGCTCTGCTTGCCGACGCCTGGCCGCCTGATTGTGGCTTCAGTCCCTGAGCAAAGAACTGAAACTTTTTTGAAGGAGTCTGAAAGATTCGCTCCCACTGTTTGAACTCATAAAGAGGATCCCACCATCCACCTCTTTCCTGAAGGGATTTCCAGAATTCTTCAAAGTCCCTATAGGAGGGAGCCCACCATCCTCCCCTCTGAAGCAGGCGCGTCCATGCCTCCTCAAACTGAAGCCCGAAAGTGTCCCCCCGCTTGGCCTCAAAGGTACCCTTTAGGCCATAGACCATCACCTCTTTGAAGTCATCCCAAGGCAGCGATTTTCGAATTTCTCCTCCAAGGGATTTTGCCAACTGCAGGATGACGTCGCCGGTTGCCTTAGTCTGGTAGATGGGTTGAATGACCGGTTGCCGGATTCCGAGAACCGGGAAGCCCCTGTTTAGGGAGAGGGGGTCATCCTGCCATCTCTCAAGGGGGGTGTGGTCCGGCAAGATGAGATCTGCCATCTGGGTGGTATCATCCATATAGGGAGAGAAACTGACGATCAGGGGAACCTCCGAGAAGGCCTCCAAAAAGAGGTCGGGATTCGGATTGGAAAAGATGGGGTTGGTGTAGTAGAGAAACAGGATTTTGGGCTTATAAGGGTTTCCAGAGATCACGTTTCTGACGAAGATATGCGGCCGATGCATGGCCATCGGGCCTCCCCTCACTCCGTCGATCCTCTCTTTTGAAAGGCCCAGTTTGGCAATCGCATCCTTCATCAGTGGAGGGAAAGGACGATAAGGCACTTCCCTCGGGATGAGCACCCCTCCTTGAGTCTCGATGCTTCCGGCAAGGCCGTTTAAGACGGCGACACACATCTGATGAAAAGGCTGGCCCCGGGGACCAATAGCAAGGGCAGGTGGATTGGATGCGAACTCCCGAGCCAGGCGGATGATGGTATCAATCGGAACGTCTGTCTCTTTTGACGCCCTCTGTGGGTCATATTCGGACAGCACGTACTCCTTGAACCCCAGCTGCTCCTTCCCTTTATCATCCCTCCAGTTTTCGAAACCAAAGGTGAAGTTCGACACGAATTCCTTATGGTAGAGGCCTTCTTTGATCATCATATGGGCGATGCCGAGTGCCAGGATCCCCTCCGTACCCGGTTGGATTGGAATCCATTCATCTGCCTTCATCGCCGTTACGGAGAAACGCGGTTCAATCTGAACGAGTCTTCCTCTCTCTCCTGGCCTTCCTCTTCGAAAGTGCCCATAAGCCATCAGTGCCTGGACAGGAGACCAGTACGACTCAAGAAGTCCTGAACCAAAAGAGAGCAGGTACCCGACGTTTTCGAGGTCATAAGCTGGTGGGGACAAAATGCCTTGAGTCAGATAGAGACCTTCGATGGGACTCCCTTCCCATTCAAACTGGTTATCGATATAGTTTGGCGATCCATAGGTTTCGAGGAAACGTTCCCAGAGCTGCCTCATCAAGCCTCGGTACCTTCCCCCGAGAACGACCAGGCGATGGGCCTCTCCTTTCTGTCTCAGCTCCTTAAGCGAATCCACGACCGTCGCCACCGCCTCGTCCCAAGAAATGGGCTGCCATCTGCCCTGCCCTCGGGCTCCAACTCTTTTGAGAGGAGTTCGAATACGATCCGGGTCGTAGAGACCCTGAAGTCCAGCAATCCCTTTGGGGCAGAGGGTTCCACGGTTCACCGGGTGAAGGGGGTTCCCAGCGATGTTAACTGCCCACCCATCGATCACCCTGACTAAGATGCCGCATCCACCCATGCATTGTCCACAGACCGTTGGAATCCACCTTTCAACTCCGGGAGCATTCGGTTTTTGGACAGGGGGGAATTGAGACCATTTCCAGAAGCCACCACCCAAGGCAATGGC
>CAYMTD010000003.1:0-11839 GCA_964393245.1 uncultured Syntrophaceae bacterium | reverse complement strand
AGGAAAATAACCAAAATTATACCAAGTCCCAATCCGATGAGGGTGGGCTTCATCATCCAGTTCCTTGAGCAGTGCCAATTCCCCCCCCGAAAAAACTTTATAGCAGCACTTTTTCGGAATTGCAAGAATTTTTTGATTCTCGCACTTTTTCATCAACCCCTCAGAGCGGTCACCTCTTCTTCGTACGCCGTGTGACTGAATTCCCCCGTGATGATAGGGATAGCCACTTTCAGCAGGAGGGTGAAGACGAGAAGCCCTAGGGCCCAGATGCCAAAGGAGACCATCAGCTCCAGAAGATTGGGGATATACTCATGGATCTCACCCAAAGGATCAGGCACAAATCCGGGGACGACGAAACCTGGTCCTTTCTCAATCCAAACTCCGATGATGATCAGCAAACAACCCAGATTGAGGGTCCTCAGTCGTTTTCGCGTGGAAGGGACGAGAAAAATGAAAAATGCAGTGACATTCATTGCCATCGCCGACCAGATCCAGGGCACAAGCAGATCGTGGCCATGAAGGCCTTCGAAAAGGTATTTCACCGAAGCCATGTGGACCGAATCGGAGTAGTACTCTTTATAGACCTCCGATCCTAAGAGAAAGAGGTTGAGGAACATAGCGTAGGCGATCAATTCCGCAATTTTGAAAAGGGCACTGTCTTCGAACTGGATCGTTGAAACCTTCCGAATGATTTGAAAAATGATGATCACGATCGCAGGTCCCGAGCAGAAGGCGCTGGCCAAAAATCTTGGAGCGAGGATCGATGCGTTCCAAAAAGGTCTGGCAGGAAGGCCATTATAAAGAAACGCCGTAACGGTATGGATGCCCACTGCCCATGGGATGGAGGCGAGGATGAAGGGGAGGATAAACCTCCAGTTGGGCTTTTTCCGATAATAATACGTGACGAGAAGATAGATAGGGATGAGAATGTTTAGAAACAGATAGCCATTGAGAGCCAGCACATCCCAGGCCAGGAGGGAGTCAGGGAAATTCATCTTTCCGATCAGAGGGAGCATGTGCCAGAAACGGTCGAGCCTCCCGAGGTCCACCATCACAAAGAGAATGGCCATGACCATGGAGGAGGCAGCAAAGAGCTCTCCCATGATGACGATCTCTTTGATGGGTTTGAAATGGTAGACATAAGAGGGAATCACCAGAAGAACTGCAGCCGCCGCTGCGCCGACGAGGTAGGTGAAATTTGCAATATAGAGGCCCCAGGAGACCTGGTCATTCATGTTCGTTGCGATTAATCCGGTATCGTGTTGTTTCAAATAGAAGAGGGCGCCTACGATGATAAAAAGGAGGAGGGTGAGACACCAGACATAGTAGAGTTTGCTCCCTTGGGTGACAAGGGCAAGTGTCCTCCTGTAAAAATGCCACGTCTCCTTAAGCGTCCCCTGCAGCCTTTCCATCCTGTTTCCTATGATTCAAAGAAGTAGTAAAACTTCGGTTCAGTACCCAAATCTTCCTTGAGTCGGAAGACCCGCTTATGATCGATGATGTAACGAATTTCGCTATTAGGATCGAGAAGGTTCCCGAATTTTCTCGTTCCCGTTGGACAGGCTTCGACACACGCTGGATATCTCCCTGCCCTCACTCGCTGGATGCAGAAAGTGCACTTTTCGACGGCAGACTTCATCCTCGGCCGATTCCCCAAGTAGTGGACAGAGGGGTTAATCTCCTCCTTTGGAATGTTTGGTTCTGCCCAGTTGAAAACCCTCCCTTTATAGGGGCAGGCTGCAATGCAGTACCGGCAACCGATGCACCAGTTGTAGTCCACCACGACGATGCCGTCGGGTTCCTTCCAGGTGGCGTGGACCGGGCAGACTTTCACGCAAGGGGGGTTCTCACACTGCTGGCACTGAACAGGAAGGTAGGTGAACCCTTTCTCCGGTACGAGGTCAGGGTCGTAGTAATGGTCAGAGTCCTCGAGATTGATCAGATTTCCCCGCCTCAGGCGGAGGACTCTGATCCAGTGGAGCTGAGGATCATTGCGGGAGTGGTTGTTTTCCTTTACACAGGCATAGACGCACCTTCGGCAGCCAATGCATCGAGAAAGCTCAAGGCCATAGCCCCAAAAGGTTTCGGGGACTGCTTCTTGAGTGCTGATTTGGAATTTTCTCCCGTATTTTTCCAGGTACCTCCGCTCGAGGTTTGTGATGACGCGCCTCTTGTCTTCTTCCGTCATCTCGTGGAAATGCTTCTGAAGAAAGTCCTCGACTTCTTCCTTCGCACAGGAAGAGAGAAGAGGAAGAGAAAGGCCGGCCAAAATCATGAGCGAAAAATTTCGGATAAACTCCCTTCGGGTGTAATGCTTACCTGACATATTTCCTTTCCGATGGTCGAAATGGAGGAGGTTCGGGCTTTATGGGTTTGAATTTTGGCTCATGAGGATCGTGGCAATGGGCGCAGAGGAGGTAAGTCCTCTTTCCGACACCACCAAAGTATCCGGTCCTCTTTCCGTGGATGCCTGCTTTCCAGGACCTGTAGACGTTGCCATGGCATTCTCCACAGAGCCTATAGCTTTCGGTGAAGTTGATGAGCTCTCCATTGTAAAGTCTCAGCTTGTCACGATTTCTTGCATCGTGGCAATCCAGACACCATCTCATGGTTTCAGCATGATGGAGTTTGATGTCAGAATGTTCGTCTTTCAACTCTCTTTTCTTACGGTTCAGCTCCATAGAGGCATGGCAGCTACTGCAGGGAAACATGCCCTCTGTGATGGGAGGAGGCGAGACGGGGAATTCCTGACCTGCCCCGCCTGCAAAAGGGACGAAAAAAACCCCTGACAGAAAGAGGAAAGAAATTACGAAAAGCTTCTTCTGCATTTTCAAAGCGGTGGCGAGAAGGGGAAGCGAGAACTCGAAGCGTGCCGCCCCTCTTAAGAACCAAGACGTCTACTAACATCTTTGTTTCAAAAAAGCAAATTCCTTACCAATTATTCAAGCGATTAATGAGAGGACTGATGGCGCAGGGGACGAAACCCTTTTTGCCGAGGGCTCTCTTGATGGCGGCTTCAGCGAGAATCGAGACAGGGTCGATGATGGGGATGGAGAGATCTCCTTCCTTGAGGACCAAAGGAACCTCTGTGCAACCAGCGATCACTGCTTGAGCGCCGTGATCCATTAATTCTTGGGAGGATTTGATAAGGAGACGCCTTGAATCCTCTGATGGCCCGACGGCTTTGATACCTTTTTCCCCATAGATGGCTTCCATGACCCATCTTCTCTGGATGTCAGGTGTGGGCAGCACCAAAGTGATGCCCGTCTCATGGAAAGCCGTTTGAAAGAGGCCTGTACGGACTGTGCCCGTTGTTGCGATGAGGCCGATCTTTCGAACTCCTTTCAAATGGGTCAGGGTGTATTTCACCGTTTCTTCCACAAGGTGAAGGATAGGAATCTTTATCCTTTTCCGAAGGGATTCGTAGTAATAATGAGCGGTCACACAGGGGATGACGATGAAATCCGCACCGGCCTCCTTCAGAACCTTTGCACTTCGGATCAGGTGTGGCAAAGGGCTTGGCCCTCGCTTCTGGATGGCTCTGGACCGATCCGGAATCTTCGGATTGTTATCAATGAGAATTCTAAGATGATCCTGATCTTTCTTGACCTTCGTCCCCTTGACGATCTTCGTGAAAAGGTCGATGGTCGCCTCTGGCCCCATTCCTCCAAGGATGCCAATGATCTTTTCAGGCATCTTTTCACCTTAGAAAGGAATCCCATGGAAATCTGTTTTAGTATAGCAAAATGCTAAAGATTTTGAAATGAGTTGATAATGATTCCGAAACGATCGCAGTTTTTCACCAATTATTCCGACCAATGGAGAAGGACTTGACTAAACCTGCAAATTTGCTACACTGGAATAAATTTCGATGTACGGGGCTCTGTTGAAGTACAGGGAATGCTCGATGCGCGGACAAAATTGTCAGCAACATGTGGTCAAACTTTTCGGGAGGACAAAGGGGGTGATAACTTCTAAACCAAAGTGAGAATTAGTGATGATTGTAAAACAAGATTAAAAAGGGGGTGGTCTTATGAAAAAATTTCTTATCATTACTTTTTGCTTTATCTTAAGTATGACTCTCATGGGCAGTGTGGTGCTGGCCGATGAAACCATGGAGCGGATCGGGAAGACCGGGAGGCTCCGGGTGGGCTTTCGGGAGGACTCCATTCCTTTCGCCTTCATCGATCCCAAGGTTGGAAAACACGTGGGTTTTTCCGTTGACATGACCTATGAGCTCGCTCAAAAGCTCTCCGAACACTTTGGCAAGAAAATCGAGGTCGAGCCATTCACCGTCACCGCCAAGACCCGAATTCCCATGGTGGCAAACGCCACCATCGACGTGGAGATGGGTTCAACCACCTATACGCAGGAGCGGGAAGAGGTCGTTGATTTTAGTCTAATTTTCTTTTTCTCGGAGACCACCTTCCTTGTTCCCAAAGACAGCCCCATCAAGACCATAAATGACCTCAACGGCAAGAGGCTCGGTGGAACTCGAGGCACGACCAATCTGAAGGCCATAGAGGATCAAGCTGCCAAGGGGCTTTTCAAGCCCAAGGAGATCGTCACGGTGGAAGGTCACGCGCCGGGATTCCTGGCCCTGAAGACCGGTAAGATCGATGCCTACTCCACGGATCGGAGTCTTCTCGAGGGTCTAAGGATGAAAGACACCAATCCTGAAAACTGGAGAACCTGCGATTTCGCCATTGCCTATGAACCTTACGGCTACATGATGCGAAAGAACACCTCAGATTTCAGGCATTTTCTTAACGATACCATTCGTTGGTCCATCAAAACCGGCAAATTCTTTGAGCTCTACGACAAATGGATGGGGCCCAAAGGAGTCGTCCCCATTCCCATCTCCCCGGCCTATAGGAGCTACCTGGAAGTGATCGTCTATCCGATGCAAGACAATTGGTGGAAGAAGAAGTAAGCGGACACGTAGGAGAGGGGGGTTCCCCTCTCTCCTATGGGAACTGATTGGGAGAGGTTCGATGGGACTTGCCTATAAGTTCGACTGGGGAGTCCTTTGGCGCGACCCGTACGGTGTCTGGTTGCTCAAGGGCATCTGGCTCACCATTCAGTTAGGTCTGCTTGGCTGGTTGATCGCTCTTACCCTGGGCATTTTTATCGGGACCATCAGGATCTCCCCGTGGCGGTGGCTCAGGTTTCTCGGCACGGCCTACGTTGAAGTTTTCCGCAATATCCCCTTCATTGTCCAACTCTTCTTCTGGTACTACGCCGGTCCCATGCTCTTTGGTCAAAGCCTTCAGTTTCGCATAAACGCCATCATTGGCCTCAACTACTACGTGGCCATTGTGGCTCTCGGGCTCTACACGGCTTCCCGGGTGGCCGAGCACGTGCGCGCCGGCTTCGGGTCCATTGCTCGGGACCAGTACCAGGCGGCTCTCTCCACTGGCCTCACCGAGGTGCAAATGTATCGCTACGTCATCATCCCCTATGCCTTGCGCATCATCATTCCCCCATTAACAACTGAATTTCTGACGATATTCAAGAACTCCTCCATCGCCATGACCATTGGCGTGGCCGAGACGACCTTCATGAGCTACAAGATCGATTCAGAGACCTTTCATGGCCTGGAAGCAACCACCGGTGCCATGGTGATTTACCTGATTCTGGGGCTTGCGGTTGTCAAACTCATGGGCATCCTGGAATCGCGCTTTAGGATAGCTGGCCTGGTGGGGAGGGAATGAGGATGTTTGATGCAGTAATTAGAAACCTCCCGTTTCTCATGGGTGGATTTTGGGTAACGGTGAAATTGACCTCCTTCGCCTTGTTGGGAGGAATCTCCTTGGGCATATTAGTGGGGCTGGGACGAATCTCCAAGAAGAAGTGGGTGTACTATCCGGTTACTTTTTATGTCAATCTGATTCGGAACATTCCCCTCATCTTGGTTATTTTCTGGTTCTACTTCGTTATGCCTATCATCATCGGGAGGCCCCTAGACCCGTTCCCATCCGCCGTTATCTCTTTCATCATCTTCGAGGCAACCTATTTCGGCGAAATTCTTCGGGCCGGGTACCAATCAGTAAGCAAGGGGCAAATTGAGGCTGGATATTCGACAGGGCTCACCTATGTTCAGACCACCCGTTATATCCTCATCCCCATTGCCATCAGGAGGATGCTTCCCAGCGTGATTACCCAGAGCATCGTTACCTATCAGGATACCTGCTTGGCCTTCGTGATCGGACTCCCTGAATTCGTCCGGAGAATAACGATTGTGGATAACATAGAAGTCAGGTCTATACAGCTTTTCGGCTTTGTGGCCATTTTATTTCTGGTCACCTGTTACATAAGTTCGGTTGTCAGTCGACGATTCGAGGTGAAGAGGGAGAGGGGATACTGAGATAATGATCGAGATTAAAAATCTAAGCAAATGGTATGGCGATTTCCAGGTTCTCGACAATATCAACGAGGAGATCAAGCAGGGACAGACCGTGGTTGTGTGTGGTCCAAGCGGTTCGGGCAAGAGTACTCTTCTTCGATGTATCAATGGCCTGGAACCCTTCCAGAAAGGTGAAATCATCGTAGATGGTGTCTCGGTGAGCGACCCATCTACCAACCTCTATCAACTTCGCACAGAAATCGGTATGGTTTTTCAGCGCTTTGAGCTTTATCCCCATATGACTGCGCTTCAGAACATCACCCTGGCTCCCATGAAGGTTCGAAATAAGTCAAAAAAAGAAGCCGAGGCCAAGGCCATGGAACTGCTTCAGAGGGTGGGGATCCCGGAAAAAGCCAATGCATACCCGGCCAATCTCTCGGGTGGCCAACAACAACGAGTTGCCATCGCAAGGTCTTTGGCCATGGAACCAAAGATCATGATGTTCGATGAGCCCACCTCAGCGCTGGACCCTGAGATGATCAAGGAGGTGCTCGACGTCATGATTGACCTCTCAAAGGGTGGAATGACGATGATCGTGGTCACCCATGAGATGGGGTTTGCCCGGGAAGTGGCTGACGAGGTCATTTTCATGGATGAGGGAAGGATCATTGAACGGGGAACGGATATTAGTTTTTTCAAGAATCCGAAGAACCCAAGAACGAAGGAATTTCTGGACAAGATTCTCATCTAAATAGAGCAGACATTACTTCTGGTGGATATTCGGTTTCTCCCTTCCTCTTATAAACGCCTCCTAAAAGATCCCCTCATGAATTCTCAGGATAACCCAGACTTGAATTCAAAAGGAAAGGTATGATAATCTTTTAGCTGATGTACATCGAGATTCAATTTTTTCCCTTTCCTCCTCCCCCCCATTTGATCTCAAACCGGGTCGTTGTTGTCATCGACGTCTTGAGAGCAACCTCTGTCATGGTTCATGCTTTGTCTCAAGGGGCTCAGGAAATCATCCCGGTCCAGACGATTGAAGAGGCTTTTCAATTGGCCAGAGCCTATCCTCAACCCAGCACACTCTTAGGAGGAGAGAGGGGTTCGAGGAGGATTGAAGGATTCGATCTCGGGAACTCTCCGAGGGAGTACGGTGCCGAGAGGGTGAAGGGGAAGAGATTGATTTTGACGACGACCAATGGAACAAAGGCCTTTCAAGCAGTTTCGTCTGGAAAAGAAGTTCTGGTCGGAAGTTTCTTTAATATCAGCGCAGTGGCAGAGAAGTGTTTTGAGCTGGATGAAGACCTTCTGATCTACCCTTCGGGGGATGAAGGAAATTTTTCTCTGGAGGATACGGTTTGCGGAGGGATGCTCATTGACCGAATCACGAAAAAAGGGGGAAGATCATTCACTTTAACGGATGCTTCCCGTTCTGCTCAAATCCTCTTCCAAAAATTCGAAGCCAATATTGTGGAATCTTTCTACCTCTCGCAACATGGGAGGGAATTGGTCGATCGAGGATTTGAAGAAGATCTTCTTTATTGCGCCCAGGTGGATACGACGAATATAGTGCCCCTATTTGAAAAGGGAGTGATTAAGTAGAATTCGGAGTGCGCCTGCCGGCAGGCAGGGAGTGCGGATTGCAGAACGCGGAATCTGAAAAGATGGATAGGGAGATAGCGTGAAGGAGTGACGCGGAGATGACAAGGTCTTTGAACTCAATGAACTCAACAAACTCAATAAACTCAAGTAACGCAACAGACTCAGATAACCCTATGCCCTCTGCTCCGTGCCCTTTGCTGGGCCATGCATCCTACGCGGTGCATGGCAAATTCGGGAGGGAACATGCGCCATTCGGAGAGAGAATTAAGAGACAGAGAGACGATCACAGCCCTCTTGGAAAAATCATTTGTTGGCAGAATAGCTACGGTCAACCAAAGGGGCGTCCCTGTTATCAAACCCGTCCATTTTGTCTACTGGGATCGGAAAGTCTATATCCATTCATCCCCGACGGGAGAGAAAGTGAGAGACATCCGTAGAGGAAGCCCAATCTGCTTCGAGGTGGATGAACCCATCGCTTTCGTTACCGCCGGAGAGAATCCCTGCTCAGCCAACACTTACTTCCGAAGCATTATCATCAAAGGAAAGGCTGGTTGGGTGAGGCTGGGAACCAAGAAGCTAAGGATCCTTGAAAGATTGATGGAGAAATACCAACCTGAAAAGGGCTACGGGAAGATTGCTGGGGATGTCCTCAAGAAAACAGCGATCATTGAGATCGTGGTCGAAGAGATGACCGCCAAAGAAAGATTGGGTTAGTGAAGTCCTCCGTTTCAATAGTCAAATGCCAGATCTACGATGAAAACGAGGTCCTGGAGGGCCTTCGAAAGGCCATCGACCTCATCGGGGGAGTTGAGCGCTTTGTTCAAAAGGGCAATCGCGTCCTTCTCAAACCCAATCTCCTTTATGGGAAGGCTCCCGAGAAAGCGGTGACGACCCATCCCTCTATCGTGAAAGGGATGATCAAGATCGTGCGTGAGGGGGGAGGCATCCCCGTCCTTGGAGATAGTCCATCCGTTGGTGGGCTGGTGAAGACTGCCGAAAAGGCGGGAGTCAAAAGGGTGGCGGACGAGATGAATTGCCCACTCATCGAGTTTGACAGACCGGTCCTTTGTCCAAAAGGTGGTGAGAGGCACTTTAAACAGTTAGAGATTGATCAGGCGATTCTTGAGGTCGATGTCGTCATCAACCTTCCCAAGTGGAAGACGCATGGACAAACGCTTCTCACCCTCGGGGTGAAGAATCTCTTCGGATGCGTCCCGGGGCCAAGGAAGGCCCTGTGGCACCTCAGGGCAGGAGAGGATCGAAGGCTCTTCGCCCAAGTACTGGTTGATCTTTATCAGATCGTGAAGCCTCCTCTGACCGTTCTGGATGGAATCGTAGGGATGGAAGGAAGCGGGCCGAACAGTGGGCATCCCATTCCCCTGGGATTGATCTTAGCGAGCAACGATGCGTTGAGCATCGATCAGGTCGTCTGCGATCTATTGGGGATTTCAAGAAAGGCTCTGCCAACGAATCGAGTGGCCCTCGAACAGGGGATGGGGAGGGATGAAATTGATGTGTTGGGGGAGAGGATCGAAGATGTGAGAGTTCCCCATTTCCAATTTCCGCCGCTTTCGCAGGCGGACTGCAGCCTCCCCGGATTTATCAGAAAGGCCCTTAAGAATGCCTTAAGTACGAAACCGGTCATCGAAGAAGAGAAGTGCGTTCTTTGTGATCGGTGCGTTGAGATCTGTCCTCCGAGGGCACTGAAGAGGAGAGAGAAGGGTTTGAGTTTTGACTACGGGGAATGTATCCGATGTTTCTGCTGTCAGGAAGTCTGTTCAGAAGGGGCCATCACCATCAAAGCGGGATGGGCCGTGAAGTTGATAAGTAGAAAATAGCTGAACGATGAACGATGGGCGATGAACTTTTATTTGAGAAACTATTTGGTGGTGACGATGTTTGTGTGTTGTCTCTTGTCATCCCGAACTCGTTTCGGGATCTTGACTTTTGGCTTAGAGAATTTGGGCCTTAAGGGTGAGTCCTTGGGCAGGTCTTCTTTGGTCTTTGGGCACGATGCTCTTTATTGATGCGTACCATTAAATTCTTCATTGAATACGACGGAACAAATTATCAAGGATGGCAGGTTCAACCCAAAGGGGCAACGATTCAAGGGCTCATCGAGGAAAAATTGGCCCGCCTCACTGGGGAACCTGTGCATTTGATTGGATCCGGACGAACGGATGCTGGCGTTCACGCCCTGGGGCAGGTGGCCCACTTCAAAACGAAGAGCCGACTCGATGTCCAAACCATTCAGAGGGCTCTCAACAGCCTTCTCCCCTCGGATATTGTTATCCAAAAAGTGGAGGAAGCGGATGAGGGCTTTCATGCGAGGAAGAGTTCTACAAGCAAGGTTTATGAATATTGGGTCTTGAATCGTCCACTTCGATCTGTTTTTTACCGGGGGACTGCCTGGCATGTTCCTCAGGCGTTGAATTTAAGGGCGATGAAGAAAGCCACTCGAAGCCTCGTAGGAGAGCACGACTTCTCCTCTTTTCAGTCGGTCGGATCGCCGAAAAGGACGGCCATCCGAAGGGTGACCCGTGCAGAATGGAAGCGGAGCCATGGTGGTCTTCTTCGTTTTGAAATCGAAGCCAATGGTTTTTTGAGGCAGATGGTGAGAGCCATCGTGGGGACACTGGTTGAGGTAGGGAAGGGAAAGATCACTTCCGAAGACTTTAAGAGGATCCTTGATTCCAGGGATAGAAAGAAAGCAGGGCCCACCGCCCCTGCCCACGGCCTCTTCCTGAAAGAGGTCAAATACTGACGAGACGTTCGCCAGCCGCAAATTCAAACAAGAGATTATCTCTCGAAGCAGCCCCGGCAATTGTCTTTTAGGGAGGGCTACTGCTAAAAAAGCGATCGCATTTTTAGCAACAAAATTAGACCAATTGAATTGTGAAGCTTTCCAGCCAGGGGCTGGTGCCTCTTCCCCGCAGTGTGAGATTTCATTTGTATTGTGCCCATTCCTGCCTGCTGGCAGGCAGGAAAAAAACCCTGCACACAGCGCAAGGCTTGTGGGGCACGTTCCGGCCAAACTTCATGCTTCTACGGGAGACCAAAAATTTTTTGGAGTTTTGCGGCTCCTTCAATCTCTTTTGCTACGAGGAGATTGACAAAGGGTGATACTTCGAAAAGCTCAGAGATAAATGCAATTTCTGATTTGCAGTCGAAGGGATGGATGAAGCAGCTTTTCTGAAGCTGGTAGAACCCTAATTGCTTGAGTTTGCTTCGCAGTGCCTCTCTCCCCTGTTTCCTTCGTTCCGGAATATCAAAAATGACGATGCGCCAGCAGCCGTCCCACCTCTTTGGCCTTTGGATGGTCATTTGGCTCAGGTTGAAACCTAAGATGCGTTTACTACCATCTTCTGTCAGCGTTAAGACCTCCTGACCGTCCTTTTCAGAGATGGACACGAGGCGGTTTCTTTTGAGATAAGAGAGAGACTTCAAAAAGTTTTGATCTCTTTTCGCCCCATGCCTCTTTGAAAAGATTCGAACAAGGGGTTTCAAGGCCTTAGGCAGGATCGGCATGAGAAGCGTCGCAGGGATTACCTCTCCCTCAGCAATCGCCCTCAAAATATCTTTTGCCAATTCACCTCTCGGATGAGGTTTGGGATTGGAAAGGACAGTAGGGGCTTTTTCTCGTCCGGTATTCAATCTTCTTTGCATAGTGCTCCTCCGAAGAAACCGCTGCTAAAATTGCGATCGCAATTTTAGCAGCAATAATGGTTTTTGGGTCATTCATGATAATCATTTGTGCGGAGTGCGGCTGGAGACATCACCGTAGCTCCGCCGAAAGCATTGTTCTCATACTTTAATCAATTCGTAGGTTCGCCTGCCCAGGCCGATCTCTTCGCCATAGCTGAGCTGGATGCTCCAGTCCACCTCTGG
>CAYMTD010000002.1:0-28070 GCA_964393245.1 uncultured Syntrophaceae bacterium | reverse complement strand
GGATGATGCCATCCAGGTTCATCTTCTCCAACTTCTTTAGACGGGTATCCAGATTTCCTCTCAGCGGGATCAATGCGAGGTCTCTTCTGAAATGGAGAAGCTGGGCCTGTCTCCGCAGGCTGCTCGTTCCAAGTTTTGCTCCCTGGGGTAAATCGCTTAAACTCTTTACGTTCCGGGCAATGAAGACGTCCCTCGGATCTTCTCTTTTTGTGATCGCAAAGAGATGGAGCTCTACTGGCAATTCCGTAGGAACATCCTTAACACTGTGAACAGCAAGGTCGACCTTCTTCTGAATCAGGGCCTCCTCGATCTCCTTAACGAAAAGGCCTTTTCCCCCGATCTTTGCAAGAGGCGCGTCCTGAATTTTGTCTCCGGTTGTTTTGATGGTAACCAGAGTGATGGTGAGGTCGGGGTGAGTCTGAAGGAGCCTTTCTTTGACCCAATTGGCCTGGACCAGTGCAAGCTGACTTCCGCGGGTGCCGATTTTCAGTTCGTGTGAGATCATCCGGTTTGGACCCCTCTCAGAAATTCGGCGCATTGCTCCGGAGGAGTGGTGTTGATGTAAATGCCGGTACCGATTTCGAAACCTGCCGGGGTGGTCAATTTAGGAACGATGACGAGATACCAATGGTGGTACTTGACCTCCCCATCCTTGATCGGTGTCGAACGGATGATGTAGTTGTAATCCGGATCATTCAATCCGATCGAGAGTCTCTTCAATGTATCCTGGAGCACTGAAGCAAGATCATCTAACTCCCGGTCTGAGACCGTGGCGAAAGAGGAATGGTGCGTCTTGGGGTAGATTCGGATTTCAAAAGGGGAACGAGAAGCGAAGGGGCAGAGGACAAGAAAGCGTTCGGTCTCTTTAACCACCCGGACTTTTTGATGAAGCTCCTCTTCCATCATTCCACAATAGATGCAGTCCCCGAAGGTGTCGCAGGCGAGCTGCGATTGGTAGAGGGAGTTGCGGACATGAGGAGGAACGATCGGCGTGGCAATGATCTGGGAGTGGGGGTGTTCAAGAGAGGTCCCCGCTTTTTCCCCGTAGTTTCGGAAGATGGTGATGAGATCGAGTCGGTCTACCTCTGAGAGGGCCAAATATCGTTCCCGGTATGTCAGGACGGTATTGCGGACCTCTTCCAGATCCATCGTGGCGATGGTCCGGCTATGAAAGGGGCTCTCAACGATCACTTCGGCCATACCAAATCCGTCTGCCTTGAGGAATCTGCCTTCATGTTTTCGCTCCGTGGTCAAATGGCTCTGAAGGGCGGCAAATTTGTTTGGGACCACCCGGAGAGACCAACTCCCATTCCTTTCGATCGTGAAGACAGGTGGGGGCGTCATCGATTCATTGCCCGGGCAGAAAGGACAGTCCTTCCGATGAGAAGAAAGGGGATTTCCCTTCTCCTTTTTTTGAATAAATTGATCGGGCCTCTTGGCTCTTTCGGGGGCAATAATCACCCATTCCTTTGAGACCATGTTCTGTCTAAATTCCGGCATCCTCCTTCTCCTTTTCGTCGGTTTCCGACTCTTCCGAAGATGTTTCGGAAAGCTGGAAGAGAGTTCTGAGGGTATCGAGATAAAGATCCGCCATGGCTTCCTCATTCGATTGCTTGAGAAGCGTAGTCGGTGTGTGTAAAATCTTATTAATGATCGCAGAGGTGAGCGCTTCAAGGGATTTCTTCTCTTTTTCAGAAAGATCGGGATGAAGGGCGAGGGTCTTTTCTAACTCCTTTTTCCGTATCTCTTCAAACTTATTCCTTAAAGCGACGATCGTTGGCGTCACCTCCAGGGAATGGTACCAGTTGACGAATTTGCTCACCTCCTCTTGGACAATGGCCTCTGCTCTTTGGGCCTCTTTCCCGCGGTCCTTGATATTCTCGTCGGCGACTTTCTTGAGATCGTCGATATTGAAGAGGTAGACGTTTTCAATGTTACCCACGCTGGGTTCGATATTTCGAGGGTCGGCGATATCGATGAAGAAAATGGGTTGATGCTTTCTTTCTTTGATTACTCTAACTATCTGATCATGCCGGAGGAGATATTGGGGAGAGTCGGTGGCGCTGAGGACGATATCCACCTTTTTCAACCCCCGGTTTATCTCATCAAAGGGGATGGCTTCCCCTTTGAATTCCTGTGCAAGGGAGACTGCCCGCTCATACGTCCTGTTGGTCACCAGAACCTTCTCCACTCCAGCCGAGACCAGATGCCGGGCAGCGAGTTCGCACATCTCCCCGGCACCGATCAGCAGAACGGTTTTCTTCTCAAGCGTCTCAAAGATCTTCTGGGCCAGCTCAACGGCGACGGAGCTCACAGAGACCGCACTGTCTCCAATCTTGGTTTCGGTTCTCACGCGTTTGGCCACATGGAAGGCACGGTGGAGAAGGCGATGGAGGATGATCCCGGAGGTCTTTGATTCCACAGCCATTTCATAGGCCGACTTGATCTGTCCAAGAATCTGGGGTTCACCCACCACCATGGAGTCAAGGCTCGAGGCGACCCGAAAGATATGCTTAACTGCTTCTTCTCCCGTAAAAGAATAGAGGTTCTTCTCAAACTCTTTCAAGGGGAGGTTATGATATTGCGAGAGGAAGTGTTTGAGATCAGGAATCGCCTTGTCTGTTTCCCGGACCGCCGCATAGATCTCCACCCGATTGCAGGTGGAGAGGATCATGTTCTCCCTCATTGAAGGAAGGGACTTCACCTGATGCAAGGCGGTTTCCATTTCATCTTCGGCGAAGGCTAACCTTTCCCGAAGGTCAATGGAGGCTGTTTTATGGTTGAGCCCAAGGACGATGAGTTCCATATTAAACAAAAAGGTTAAGGTTGAGGTTAAGGTTGAGAAAAAATAAAAAAGCAATCAACTTCAAGGTCTTATGGATAAGGAATTGATTAGAGAATTTAATTCCTCCCAGATTTCCTTCACGAGGTTCGAACATTCCTTGAATTCTGCGGAAGTAAAATACCCTACCCTGTGGCCGTAGATCAGATGGCTTTTGGTTTCTGCCAATGAACCTCTAGCATTGTAGTAAAACTTCAATTTATCATTAGTATGCTTTCTTCCAAAGCCTTCTGAGATATTGCCAGAGACAGATAGCCCTGAGTCTCTGATTTGCGAGGTCAACCCGTAATCTTCTTTTCTTGGCAGCCTTTCTGTAAGGCCATGAATCCTAACAGCAAGGTCCATCGCTTTCTGCCATACCGGCATTTCTTCGAATGACTTATATTCCATCCTGAACCCTTGATCCTGGCATTACACTCTATTTATTGCCGTTTGTTTTTGGTCTCTTAACCTGAACCTTAACCTCAGCCTGTGAATTTCTGGTTACCAATTCGAATACGTATGCAGTCCCGAGAGAAGAAGGTTCACACCCAGGAAGGTGAAGAGGACAGCAAGGAATCCAACGATGGCCATCATGGCTGCCTTTCGTCCCCTCCAGCCAACGGTGAGGCGCTGATGAAGCAGGGCCGCATAGAGAAGCCATGTGATAAGGGACCAGGTCTCTTTTGGATCCCAATCCCAATATCTTCCCCAGGCATAATTTGCCCAGACCGCCCCCGTGATGATTCCGAGCGTCAGAAGTGGAAATCCGAACTTCAAGGACTGATAATTCAGATCATCGAGGACTTTCAAAGGAGGAAGCCTCTTGGTGATGGCCCCAAATTTTTTCGACTTCAGTTGTCTTTCCTGAATGAGATACATGACCCCGCAACAGAAGGCCAGGGCGAAGATGGCATTTCCCAGGAAGGCAAAGATCACATGAAGGGGATGCCAGAAGCTTCTCAGGACAGGGGCAAGCGGAAGGATCTCTTTGGGAAGGGCCAGGGCAAAGAGCATCAGAATAAGGGCAACGGGCGTAAGAAAGGCCCCCAGGATCCTGACTCTGTATTTCAAATTGACGATCAACAGGATACCCATGATCATCCAGGCAAAGAAGGAAAGGGATTCATGGAGATTGGTAACCGGTGTGTAACCCGCCTCTGCATATCTTGTGATCAGGGCGAGAGTATGAGAGGCAAAACCGACGGAGATGATGGTGAGGGCCAGCCTGGAGAGATTTTCTCTGAGAAAAAGGACATAGGCCAGATAGGCTATCGTTCCGAGGAAATAGAAAAGGGAGGCAAACTTTAAAAAATGAATATTCATTCTCGCGGCTGCCTAATTTTTTTAAAATTCTATCCTATCTTAACAGGGTTTGAAAATAGGTTCAACTTCGGCGTTGAGCGGCAGGATACAACCATCGATATCATTTACGATTCAAGTTACAGGAGAGAACAGGGGTCAACACCTACTATAAAAGCGATCGCAAATACAGTAGTAGATCCTTGGCCAAGATGGAGGGCCTACCATTTTCTGGTGAGTTTGTGAAATTGCCAATTCATTCCCAGGTAAAAGAGAGGATGAACCCTTGGCCGTCTGAGAATTCTTCTATAGATCGAATTCAAAGAGAAGACCTCCCTCCATATTCTCCTCATTCCCTTTTCTAACTCCTCCACGGACATCAACGCGGGCTGATAGACTGCGTTCAGGGAGTCGTATCTCTCCCAATCCCTGCACAAGATCCTTCCTTCCTGTTCCAGCCGTTTATAGGATTCGGTCCCTGGATAAGGCGCCATGATGAAGGCGAGGGCCCAGTCGAGCCGCTCATGGTTGCAGAAGTCGATGATCCGCTGAAAGACCCCAGGGTCATCGTCATCGAGTCCAACGATGAAGGTCCCCATGATCCCGATTCCTTGATCCCGGATCCTTCTAACGGCTTCCGCGTATCGGGAAGGTTGGTTAAATCCCTTTCCCATGGTTTGGAGATTTTTTGTCGAGAAGGACTCGAAACCGATATTCAATGCGATGCATCCACTCTGAGAAAACCCATCAAGAAGTTTTTGATCAAAGGCCACGGAGACAGGGGCATGTCCCCACCAGAGCAGATCGTAGGTCTCAAGAAGGGAAAGCAGGTCAAGACAGAATCGCCTGTCGCCGGCGATGTTGGAATCAATCACATAAAGAAGCCGCCGTTTCAGAAAATAAGGGAGATCTTTGCTAAAGAGAGAAAGGATCCTTTTGGAAATCGGGTGCATCACGGACCCTTCGGGGAAAAGAGCTCTCAACTCCCGATCAATTTCGGGGATAGGGCGGCTGCGATATCGAAATCCGAAGAACTTGGAGACGCCGCAGAAATCGCAGTGATGAGGACATCCCCGGGTGGTTTCAAGCAATTTGAGTGGAAAGTAGAATTTTGCGTTAAGGAGCTCCCTTCTGGGCAAAGGGAGCTTGGAGGGATCGATAAACCCGCTTCCTTCATAAATGCGCCTTAGTTGTCCTTTCTTCAGATCTTCAATGAGATTAGGCCAGACCTGCTCCGACTCTCCGATCACGACAGCATCGACGTGCTGGAGAGCCTCGTCTGGGAGCATGCTGGCATGAACGCCTCCCATGACCACAGGGACCCCTCTTTTTCTGAATTGCGCTGCGACTTGATAGGCGCGAGGAGCCACCGGGGTCTGTGCGGTCAAGCCGACCAAATCCACCTTTTCATCGAAATTGACCTTTTCAAAAGCCTCATCGATAATCTTTACCTCTATGTCAGGAGGCGTGACGGCGGCCACATAAGGAAGATTCAAAAAACTGAGCTTGAAGAGGAAGGCTTCTTCCTTTTTCCTCTGCCGCTCCGGCGAGATCAGGAGAATTTTCATAGCCCTTATGTAACCCATTCGATGAGGAACGGTCAACGTTTGTTTACCTAATCAACCCTACTGTTCAGGGACGAGTGTCATCCTGAACCATACCCTAAATCCGGTAACGTCATCCCGAATTTATTTCAGGATCTCACCCCGTAGACGAAACGAGATGCTGAACAAAGTCCGGCACGACAACTTTGTGACGAAATTACGTTATTATGAAGAATAAAGAAATTCCTTGATTCTTTGTGATTTTTAGGTAAAAAATCGAACAGCAGAGAAAGATCACGACCCGGGGGGTGATTTATGTTTGATTTGCTTTTGACAGAGGAAGAGAAGAGGTTGCAGGAAGAGGTCAAGACATTTGTAAGGGAGAAGGTTCCAAGTTCATTGATCCGAGCCATGGATGCCGACGAGGTGAAGTATCCAAAGGAGTTTATAGAGAGTTTGGCAAAAGAGAATCTGCTCGGTCTCCGTTTCTCCAAGGAATGGGGAGGCAGGGGATTGAAATGGACTGGAGAGGTTGCGGCGATCGAGGAGATCGGGGTTCTGGGATCCGGAATGACGTGCCTCTACTCACTGGTGAGCATTGTGGGAGAAGCTCTCCACCATTTCGGAGCAGCGGAACAGAAGGCGAAGTATCTAAAGCCCACCCTGGAAGGAAAGCTCTGCTGTGCAGAGGCGCTCACCGAACCCAGGGGGGGCTCGGATTTCTTCGGGGCGACGACCCTCGCCAAAAAAGATGGAAATCATTATATCCTGAACGGACAGAAACGCTTCGTTGTGGGTGCGGAGGGCGCAGATTATTTTCTGGTTTATGCAAAAACGGCTCCTGAGGCGGAACCGCACCGATCCATTTCCTGCTTCATTGTCGAAAGGGATATGGGGGTGGAAGTGAAGCATGTCTATGGGCTGCTGGGTTCAAGGGGAGGGGGGACAGGCCGTCTCTATTTTAAAGATGTCAGAGTCCCTGCAAAGAATCTTGTTGGACCTGAGAACGGAGGATGGCTGGTATTCAACCGGATGATGATCCCTGAGCGACTGACCACGGCGGCTGGAGCGCTCGGCATGGCCCGATGCTGCCTGGAGATCGCTGCACGATATTCTGACCGAAGAAAAGCCTTTGGGGAGCAGATCCGGAGGTTTGAGGCTGTCAGCTTTAAGATTGCTGATTCGGTTGCCAGACTGGATGCGGCGCGGAGCCTTGTTTATGTGACTGCAAGATACGTGGATGAGGGTCTCGACTCAAGGCGACTCGTCTCGGAGGCAAAGAAGACCTCGACAGAGATGCTCTGGGATGTCGTCAACGATTCCATGCAGGTGATGGGCGGCATTGGATACACTAACGTCTATCCCATCGAGCGTTTCTTCCGAGATGCCAGGTTGCAGATGATTTGGACGGGGACAAACGAGGTGATGAATCTCCTCATCCAGCACGAATTTTACGGTGAATTGCTGAAGAAAGGGAGCACGGCAAGGGATGTGGAGAGGGATGCCGGAGATCTGGAAGGGGAAGAAGAGAAGGTCTATGAATAGCAGGCTCCAAATCCCAAGCACCCATTGCCAAATAATGACCAAAATTCTAGCCAAACATATTTGAAATTTCCCCACCTATTACCCTCCCCCTTTTCGATGGGGGAGGGTGAGGGTGGGGGTGGACAGAACAAAGACCTTCTGGTCCCTCTCCCCTCCATCCCCTCCCGCCAATGGAGGGGAGATTATTGGGAGGCATATAAAATGTTGGAAGAAAATTCTCAGATTTAACAATGTAGGAATCCAATGACAAAATTTAAATGTTTTGCTTGGTCATTCGGTCATTGGTTATTGGAAATTATTTGGTGTTTGGGATTTGGGTATTGGGATTTGAAATACTGCGCTGCCATAATAATAAAGCGCTCTGAATGATGCTCCCGATATGATGACATCGGATCGTATTTGCATCACTGGAATCGGCGTGGTCTCGTCCATTGGAATTGGGAAGGAGGAGTTTCTTTCTTCCCTCAAGAGTGGGCGATCGGGCATTGAAGAGATCAAAGAATTCGATACTCACTTCTCCCGTTCCAAGAAGGCAGCTATGGTTCGGTCCTTCCAACCGAGGGACTTCATTGCAGCCAGCAAGCTCCGGCGCCTCGATCGAGCAAGCCAGTTTGCCATCGCTGCTTCGAAGATGGCTCTCGCAAATGCTCAATTTTCTGTAACCCAGGAAAACAGTGAAAGGGTTGGAATCGTTCTCGGTTCTGGCTTCTGTGGGCTCAGCAGTTCGGAGGAGTTTCACCGGGGACAGATTTTGAAAGCTTTCTTAGACTTAAATCCCATGCTCTTTCCAAATACGGTTCCAAATGCCGCTTCGAGCCATGTCTCCATTGAGCTTGGAATTCAGGGGGTCAATTCTACTCTGGTTCAGTCCTTCTGTACGGCTGAAGCCGCCCTTCTCTTTGCCTGCGATCAGCTCCGAAAGGGGAGCGCAGACCTCATCCTTACAGGAGGCGTAGATGAATTGAGTGAGTTTCTGTTCCGCGGATTTTCTGACCTGGGTTTTTTAGCGACAGATCAGGGTCATGGAGAGAGGTCGTGTCCCTATGATAAGATGAGAAATGGTTTGGTTTTGGGAGAAGGAGCAGGTGTATTGGTGATCGAGACAGAGAAACACGCCCGGGGGAGAGGCGCGAACGTTTATGGTTATATTTTAGGTTACGCTCTGGTTGGAAGATCGTCTAAAGGGGATGGATCGAAGGACCTTGAACGTTCCATTAGGATGGCACTTCGGGAAAAGGAGAACCGGACCATTGATTATATCAGTGGGGCCGGAAACTCATCGAGAGGTTTAGATGCCCTTGAGGCCAGAGGAGTTAAGAAGGCTTTTCCTTCTGGGTATTCCCAAATGCCTCTGAGTTCTGTCAAATCGATGATAGGAGAGGCGGTTGCTTCGGGGGGGATGAGATTGGTGGCTGATGTGCTATCCATGGAGCACGGAATGGTCCCGCCAACGGTCCATCTTTCCGATCCGGATCCGGAGTTCAATCTTTCTTACGTGGTCAACCAGAAAATGGATCGAGAGGTCCGGACTCTTCTCCACTTAGGAATTTCGCCTGAAGATTGTTTTTCATCTGTCCTGATGGGGGTGGAATGGAACCCATAATGAGCCAGGGCAATCTGGTCCTTCTTTTCACGCTCATTCATTTCTCCCTGGGCCGTTCCTTTTCTGTTCTCTTCGCGATCTTCAATCAGATGCCTGTTCTTCTCTACTTCCCCCTGGCTCTGGCCTACGACTATGTGCAGATCCCGGTCTATGGCGCCATTTTGGAACGTTCGAGTAAGAAATTGTTCCCCGTGCGGTGGCTCACCCGAAAGGCCGATCGAGTCATGAGCAGCATCAAGGAGAGGCCCCTTTTGAAGAAGATGATGTCCCTGGGGGATGTGGGCCTCATCCTTCTCTCTGCCCTTCCTATCAGGGGTTTTGGAATCCTTTCGGCGAGCATCGTCAGCTTCTTTATGAAGAAAGGCAGAAAGGAGGGAACGCTCCTCTTGATGACCGGCTCTTTCATTGGCATTTTCATCATCATGGGAATCGCCAAGGGAGTGTTTAAACTCTGGGGGCTTATCTTTTAAAGAGCTATTAGCTGTCAGCTATTGCCATGGACTTCAACGAAATCCTTCAAAGGTTGCCTCATGCTTTTCCATTTCGGATGATTGATCGAATCCTTGAAATCAATCCCGGGAAGAAGGCCGTTGCCCTTAAAAACGTGAGCATTGATGAGTGCTATCTCCAGGGCCATTTCCCCAAGGGACCGGCCATGCCGGGCGTTCTGATTCTGGAGGCACTGGCCCAGACCGGTGGCCTTGCCTTTCATTCGTCCTTTGAAAAAGAGGAGAAAAGTGTTCCCTTTCTGGCAAGAATTGATGAATTTCGATTGAAAGGAAAGGTTGTTCCCGGAGATTCCATGATCCTGGAGGCAGAGATTGAGCACATCTTTTCCAATCTGGCCAAGGTCAAGGTACGTGCCAAGGTAGGCGAAGAGACAGTGGCTGAGGGAATGGTTGTCCTGGCGAAAGCCCCCTCCTCAGAACCCCTCCCTTATTGACAACACAATCGAGGTAACGTTCTTAGTGCAAAAGAAGCCCGAAGGGTTTGGACGATAATCTTTTGCAGCGTGTTAGCCGATATTGCAGGCAGCAGTAAAATAGAACCGTCCCATTTAGCTTCCTAAGCCTCTCGGATCTCCTTAATGGCTGAGACCAAGGCCTCCTTGCTCTCCGCTGAAAGATACTGCCCTCGAAGATCATCCTTTAACCCCAACGATCTTTTTTTTCAACAAAGCCAACTCCGCCGCTTGCTCCAAAATCGTCGCCTCCAAACGATTCTTCTCTGCCTCGAAAGCCTGATATCTTTCCACCTCTACCTTGGGCTTGCGACTTTTTCGCTCCCGAAAGGCCTCCAGGGAACTCTGCTCCACGGTCCGCTTGATCCGAACCAAATCACTCGAATGAATCCCCCAGGGCCGAAGCACCTCTGCCACCGATTCATTCTCCTTGGCCCGGATGGCTTCCATAAAAATCTGAAATTTCTCCTCCGGGGAGAGATGCCGCCTCTTCCGAACCACCGATGTCTGCTCTTCCATCTACGACTCCTCCTCTCATGGAAATTTAGACCATCGGTCTCCCTCGGTCAAGCGGCTTGGAGCTGGGGTAACTCCAGTCGCCCTACGGGCTCCTTCCGTTACCCCCAGCTCCATGTGCTTCGAGATCATCCCCTGTAGCCTATACAAACTCAGAAACATCTTATTAGGCTAAGGATAGCTATGGAAGATAAGCTCAATACCATTTTTAAAATCTTACGTTCACAAAAACCTATGGTCACGATACCTCTCTCCTCATTTCTCTCGGGTAACATTTATTAATGAGGCATCAGGCCGTCCCCTTTATTCTTTATTAGGGTCGCTCTCGGTATCGCCTACACCACCCTATGGGCCATCAAATTTCACAGCAGTATTTTGGGAATGATTCAGGTTGACAGGCTGAAGATAATCCCCACACTCTTCTCGTCTTCATACACTCCATGTTTAATCGAGGGATTCAAAGCCAGCTTCAATTTAAGAAGCAAAAGTCAGAAAAAATGTAAATATATAGGCAAAAAGTTTCCCGTTTTGTTATTTACGGTAAAATTAGTTGTTCAGAAAGCCTAATGACCATAAGCACTTATGGCAATTGCAGGTCTTGGCACAGAAGTTGCTGCTACAATAAATCAGACTGTAATAAAGTTCTTGACAATCTAAAATTTTTGCCTTATATTTTTGTTGCGTCTGGAAGGAGTCGCGATGCGCCTCTAAGAGAGGTTCTAAACCTCATCTCCAGTCGCTTTTTTTTGGGTTAAATCATGCATCTTTGCTATGTTGATGAATCGGGGACACCTGATATTCCTGGTAATACTTCTCACTACGTTCTTGCGGGTCTCTCTATTCCTGTCTGGCATTGTGGCGAGATGCAGAAAAAGAAATTTATGGAGTAAAACAGAAATATTTGCTGGAAAATGCCGAAATCCATTCTGGGTGGTTGGCACGAAAATACATTGAGCAAGATAAGATTCCTAATTTCCCCCAACTAGACCTTTCTCAAAGGAGATATGAGGTTGAGAAGTGTCGAAAAACTGAGCTACTAAATCTCCAAAAATCTCATAAACAAAAATTATATAGACAAACCAAAAAAAATTACAACCACACAAAGGACTACATTCATTTAACTTACAAAGAAAGAACAGCTTTTTTGGAAGATCTATCAAAAATAATTGGTAGCTGGGGTTTTGCAAGGTTATTTGCAGAGTGTGTCGACAAAATCCATTTCGACACTAAGAAAGCCAAACAGAGCGTTGACGAGCAAGCATTTGAACAGATAGTATCAAGATTTGAACAGTTCTTGAAGGCTATTCAAACTTATTCACAGCCAAGAATCTATGGGTTATTGGTTCATGATAACAACGAAACGGTCGCAAGAAGACATACCGAACTTATGAAGACTTTTCATAGTAACGGAACGCTTTTTACTCAAGTTGATTATATTATTGAAACTCCCTTATTTGTTAGTTCGGAATTAACCAGTATGGTCCAACTCGCTGATGTCTGTGCATACGCATTACGGAGGTATTTGGAGAATAAAGAGGAGAGGTTGTTCGACCATATTTTTAAAAGAGCTGACCGGAAAGAAGGGGTTGTTGTTGGAGTAAGGCATTTTACAACAACAGTTTGTTCCTGCAAAATTTGCACGTCTCACCGGATTAAGTAAGAATCCCATCAGAACCCACATTGACGATTGGGTCCAATCCTGCAAGTGCCCAAGGACGACTCTTCCTTTATCTTCTTCGCATCGGATACGTAGTCAGGATTCGAACAGTAAACGTACCAGCCTGGTCTGGAATACCCAGGGTGGTAATGAAATTCACCATTCTAACAGAACCCTTCCAATTCATATTGACACCCTGTTTGATTCCTAATACAATCCAATCGAAATAAGAACCTTCCCCACTAACCTCTAACCACTGGGTGGGTATATGGTCTCGAGATAAATTTATATATAAATGGGACGGTTCTCTTTATTTTTCTTCCAGCCCCTTTGTCGCCCCACCCGCCTTATCTTTTCAGTAATATTATGACGGTTGTTCCCTCGTGTCAGTACATGATAGATATGTACTTTTGGAGCTACTCTTGCTGTCCTCGGCATACTTTAAATGTACCATCGCCATCTGTCAATTAAATAGAACCGTCCCCTTTATTTGTACGCACCCGACCATCCGCACTCTACACATTTTCCAGTTAAAGAAGAAAAGTTGGAGATGTTTATTTTGGTGTACAAATTATCATAACTCCAAAATATGTCAATTGAATTTTTGGTCATAAAAAAACGAACGCCTCCATTTTAATCCCCTTCTGCGTGACACCGGATCGTCATTGAAGGAAAAGGAAGGATCCCCATTGCGATTTTGAAATGGCTGGTTTATGGTTATTCTTGGACGGGATATTGAGATGGGAGACCGTATTTCAGAATCTGGAATCATTGAAGATCGGGAACTGGCTCAGTATTACAACCTCATGGCTAAACGATATATGGGATTTCCCTGCCAAAGGGTTCTCAAAAGGGTGTTAGCCACGGGGATCGAAAAAGGAAGCGCTTTGGACATTGGGACAGGACCAGGAATTTTCCCTATCTTTATATCCAAAGCCATTCCGGGGATTCAATTTAAAGGAATTGACCTCTCTCCAATAATGGTTGAGCTTGCTATGAGGAATGCAATGGAAGAGAGAATAGACAATAGGATTGAGTTTGAAGTTGGGTCTGCTTATTCCCTTCCCTGCGAGGATCATTCCATCGATCTTCTCCTTTGCATTAATACGCTCCACCATCTCGATCGCCCGATCGACTTCTTCAATGAAGCGGCCAGAGCGTTAAAGAAAGAAGGAGGGTTTGTTATTGTCGATTTTCATCGAGATGCTTCTCCGGTCTTTATCTGGATTTTTGATCTCCTCTGGAAGGCCTTTTTCGGAAGACACCCAAGAGCAAGAAAAGGATTTCTGGAATCAGTACGTTCTTCCTATACTCTGGAGGAATGTCGAACCTTTTTGAGAGAGTCCAGATTGGAGGGTTGGAAACTTTATACGCGAACTGTGGAGATGTGGATCGAATCGGTAAAATCTACTGGTTGATAATGAAGAAACCTCGAATATATGGTGAAGGACTTGAATAGGTTGACATGCACGACGCGTCATTGCAAAAAGAGTGAAGGATTCTCATGGGATCGCCACCTCGCTTCGCTCCTCGCAATGACTGCTTTTCGAGGTCGTTCACTTTAGTCATTCTGAACTTGATTCAGAATCTCTGAAGGAGAGACCCTGAAATCGATAGATCCTGAATTCGTTAAACCCTGATCCTGAAACAAGTTCAGGATGACATGACTTGTTTCGGGGCATGGTTCAGGACCTGGTTCGGGATGAGAGATCAGGACTTTTGTGAAAGCATCAGATCCTATAATGCAAGAAATCGGCTGTCCCCTCTGTGAGTCTTCGGAAAGGACACCGCTCCACCGGGAAGGCTCCTTTCAGATGGTGAAATGCCGCTCCTGCCAATTCATCTATCTGAATCCGAGACCGACCGATGAAGCCCTCCATGAATTCTATCAAAAATATCTCCCCGGGGAGGAGCGGTCGATCGAATCCTGGCAGAAGATGATGGAACCTATCTTTAAACGGGCGGCCCATCTGCTCCAGAGATATCAGGCAAGAGGGAGATTGATGGATGTGGGAACAGGCTTCGGTTTTTTTCTTTCCGAGATGAGGAAGAGGGGATGGGAAGTTTCGGGTGTGGAAATCTCTCAGAGAGGGATGAACTATGCGAGAGATAGGCTTGCGTTGAACGTCTCTCCCGGCCCGTTGGAAAAGGCGGGTCTTCCTCAAGATCATTTCGATGCGGTGACGGGCTTCTACGTGATCGAACACTTATCTGATCCGGTTTCCTTTGTCAAAGAGTGCCATCGGATTCTCAAGCCTGGAGGACTTCTTCTCCTGAGGTATCCTCATACAACTCCCGTCAAGAACCTCCTCGGTCTTTTGGGTATTGAGAACCGGCTCTACGAGCTACCTGCTCATCTCTCCGACTTCTCACCCGGAACCATTCAACGTTTGCTCGAAAAGGTGGGGTTCGATTCCTGTAAGCACTTCATCGGGGGATATACGATTCTCGAAAGTTTGGGCAGGCGTGTCTCCTCCTGCTTTTTTGGAAATCTCTCAGAAGCGCTTTTTTATCTCAGTGGAAAAACATTTTTGTTGCCAGGGGTCAGTAAGACCATTTTGGCCTTTAAAAGGAATTCATCCTCCCCCCCTTTTGTAAAGCCTGCGCGCCGGTAGGCAGAGGAGGCTGGCAAGGATTATAAAGTATGAAGGTATTCATCTTCTTGATCTCCATTTTACCTTTCTTAATGCCGCTCAATGCAACCGGCGCGGAGCAGACGAATGTTGCCGAAGTGATTGAGCGGCTCAGAGAGGTCCGTGAAAAGACAGAAGATTTCTCTGCCGATCTTCTCCAGGAGAAGAAGCTCTCTCTGTTAAAAGAGAAGGTGGTTTCCAGGGGAAGGATTCGATACAAGAAGCCGAATTATTTTCTTATTGAATTCTTCCATCCGGAGCCGAGCCAGATGGTCTTTGATGGAAAGACGCTCCTCCTCTATTTCAAAGAAGAGAAGGTGGCGGAGCGTTATCGCGTTGATGCCAACCCGATGGTGGAAAGATATCTTCTTTTCTCAAAAGATCCCTTTCAGGAGAAGCTGGCTCAATGGAGAATCATTGAAGATCGGGGGACTGTTTTGACGATGGAGATTTTGCCCAAAGAAAAGGAGGCGGTGTTCCTCAAGACGAGGCTCTGGGTCTCCAAGAAGGACTGGACGGTGGTGGGGATGGAGATGGTCGAAAGGAACGGAGATACCACGCTTCTTCGCTATTCGAATGTTAAGATCAATACGGGGCTTACGAGCGCAGATTTTCAGATTGGACTTCCGAAAGATATAAAGATCACAGAAATCAAATGAGGAAGAGGGTTGTCATCACCGGCCTGGGAATTGTGAGTTCAATCGGAAACAATGTTTCCGAGTTCTGGAATTCTCTGATCGAAGGGAAGGATGGAACCAAGGAGATTACGGTCTTCGATCCTACCCCGTATCGGATAAAGATTGGAGCGGAGGTTTCAGGCCTTCATCCGGAAGATCATTTTACAAAGAAGGAGCTTCGGCGCCTCTCCCGATGTGACCAGTTCGGGCTCGTGGCATTCAGAGAAGCCTGGTCGGCGGCTCGCCTCAACCAAGATCCTGTGGATAAGAACAGGACCGGGGTGATTTTGGGAGCGGGATCCGGAGGCATCCTCTCTGTTGAGAGATACTTCAGGGATTACTATCAAGGATTGAAAAAACCCTCTCCTTCTCTTCTCATCTCTTATTCCCTTGCTACGACCACCGATCATATCGCTCTTGAAGCCGGTCTCAAAGGACCCCGATCAACAACGGCGACGGTCTGCTCCTCAAGTTCAACCGCATTGGGGTTGGCCTACGAGATGATTCAGATGGGTCTGGCTGATGTGATGATCAGCGGGGGAAGTGACTCTCTATGTGAGGTTTCCTTCAGCGGATTTAGTAGCCTGAAGCTGGTCGATCCTGAAAGCTGCAAGCCTTTTGACAAGAGGAGGCAGGGACTTGTCATCGGTGAGGGAGCGGGCATTCTCATTCTGGAGGAATTAGAGCATGCGGGGAGAAGAGGAGTACCCATTCTTTCGGAGTTTTTAGGATACAGTATCTGTGCCGATGCGTACCATCTCACCTCACCGGAGCCCAATGGGGAAGGGGTGGATAGGGTGATACGGATGGCATTGACTCATGCAGGGGTATCTCCAGAGGAGGTGGACACAATCAATGCTCACGGTACAGCCACCCCTATGAACGATATTGCGGAGACGCGAGGAATCAAAAGGGTATTTGGAGAGAAAGCAAAGGAGATTCCGATTAGTGGAATCAAATCGATGGTGGGTCACTGCCTCGGCTCTGCAGGGGGCATTGAAGCGGTGGCAACGGTGCTGACCATAAAGAATGGGATGATCCCTCCGACGATTCATTACGAAGTTCCAGATCCGCTTTGCGACTTAAACTATACACCGAACCAATCCATTCGAAAGGATGTACGGGTCGCAATCTCGAACTCCTTTGCCTTCGGCGGAAACAATGCGTGTCTCGTCTTTAAAAAATTCAGTTCGGAGTAATGAGTTCGTAGTTTGGAGACGACTAATCTAAATCAATAGATTGAAATAAAAAAAGGGAAAAAATGAACAGAAAGATTTCTAAAGAAACTCCGAACTTCACCACAACCCATCGTGTTGTGGTGACGGGTTTAGGCATCATTTCCCCCATCGGGGTCGGAAAGGAGGAGTTCTGGAAGAATTGTGTCAGAGGGACATCCGGGATCACACCCATTCAAAGGTTTGATGTGAGCTCATACCGTTCCAAGTTGGGAGGACAACTTCCTGAAATCGATTTCAAGATCTTTATTAAACCGGCAAATCTAAGAAGGATGGATCGGATTGGGAAGATTATGGTTTCGTCTGTCCGGCTGGCTCTGGATGATTCTGGCCTCGATCCTAAAAAAGAGGATCCGAATCGATTAGGACTATCATTTGGGACAGGCCTTGGAAGCTCTGACACGGTCGACCAGTTCTTCCGGTCGCTTCTAAGAGATGGACCCACTGGAGCCGCACCGCTTCTCTTTCAAACGGCCGTGCCCAATGCCATTTCGAGCCACTGTTCCATTGAATACGGAATCAAAGGACCGAACATCACCTTCTCCCATAAGGAAACCTCCGCAGAGATGGCCATGGCTTACGCCTATCGTCTGTTAAGGGATGGAAGGGCGGATGTCATTCTTGCAGGAGGAGGCGATGAATTAAGCGAACCCCTTTATCATGTCTACTCCATGCTCGGTGCTCTCTCTCCCGGAGGAGGAAAAGGATTGGAGGGAATGAGACCCTTTGACCGGAATCGAAATGGAATCGTGCTGGGAGAGGGAAGCGGGATCCTTGTGCTGGAGACATTGGAGCATGCAGAGAGGAGGGGTGCAACGATCTATGCGGAGTTAGCGGGCGTGGGCATGGCTGGAAGCACAGACGGTCTTCTTCGCTATGATCTTGAAGGGGAATCCATTGCTCGCGCCATGTCTCTGGCGGTCGAAGATCCTTCTCACGTTGATTATGTATCAGCGGCTGCCAATTCGACCCATGACCTTGACCGGGCTGAATCCTTCGCCATCAAAACGGTTTTTCGGGGAAGGGCAGGAGAGATTTCCGTGAGCAGCCTCAAATCAATGCTCGGAGAATTCGATGCGTCAGGAGGAATCCGAGCGTGCGCTGTGACATTGGGCCTTTATCACGGAGTGATCCCTCCGACCATTGGGACAGAGCAGCTCGATTCTGAATGCGACCTCCATGTAGTTCTCCATGAATGCCAGAAGAAACACGTCCGATCCGCACTGTTGAATGGCTGCTCTAATGGGGGCTCGAATATTTCGTTGTGGTTTAAGCGGTACTTGTAACGGCCAGATTTTGACCGGCTGTGCTACCTGCGAACCCTTTGGAGGAATTGTACGCTGCCATTGCTCATAGCCCCCCCGAATTTTCCAACCCTCGAAGCAATCTCAGAACGAGTGACGTCATAGTTGCCTATATGGCTGACGCGTAATTGGGGGCGATCTCCTCCCCCTTGAGCCACTGAACCCTTCGGCGCGGGGCTCTCATAAAAACGGACCTCAAGGGTCCCAAAGTTTACGACAGAATCCTCTGACCGGACCAAGACGACTGGAAATGGATCGAGATCAAATATCAAGCCCTTTCCATCCTTTATTCCTTTGGCAAAGGTTGCAATATTGTAATAACCCTCCGTCACAGCAATATAGACATAACCTGCATCGTCAGGCCTGAGCACCTTCGATTCCAGATCGCCTTCTCTGTTAAAAAAGATAAAAAAATCAGATTTGGTACAGTGAACAGGGGCATCGTTCTCAAAGCATACAAATCGTCCAGCCAATATTTTTTCATCCGCCTTCAGATCCGACTTAGATCTAATATTATGGACAAAAGGGTCAGAGGCACAACCCGTCAACAGAGCCGTGATCAGAATGACGGCCACACTGATTGCCACGAATGATTCTTTCACTGCGGTTTCCTCCCTTCCTCTCTTTTTCAATCTGCTGGAAGTAATCTACAAATTTTAGGAAAATATTTCAACCATTAATTGTGGGACGAAGGGTTTGTGCATGAAGACCTGAGGGGATATGGCCGTCACAGCTGGCGGAGGTTGGGTCTGTGCAAATTTAGAGGCAGAATTGAAAATAGGCCGGTTTGAGGCAGGATAATCTCGTGATGATTACAGAAAGTAGTTTTCCCTTACGTATAGCACCTACAAAGCGTGCTGATCGGCCTGGATTATGGGTAGCTGATTTTCGTTAGAAAGAGAGCATAACGCAGAAGCTCACTGCGTGTGAGTCTTATCAGTAAACAATGTCTGTTGCTGTCGCAGGAATTGTGCTACTCTTTGTTCTGCCAATTCACAATATTTCTTGTCCGTATCATAGGCCACATAGTACCGGCCAGTTTTTAGAGCGGCGATACAGGTCGTCCCGCTGCCCACGAACGGATCAAGAACAACCTGTCCCTCAAACGTATAGAGTTGTATCAAACGGTAGGGCAATTCAACAGGAAAAGGGGCCGCATGGCCAATTTTATTGGCACTCTCTGCCGGAAAACTCCAAACGCTCTTTGTGAACTCTAGGAACTCCTCTTTGCTTATAGTGCTTTTCCTTTTATTTGGATTTCTCAGTGTGAAGGTATCCTTAGAAAAAACCAAGATATACTCATGGATATCGCGCAGAACCGGATTGTTTGCTTTCAGCCAAGTCCCCCAAGCCGTAGAGGGGCTTGCACTGGAGCCTTTATCCCAAAGGATTTCTCCTCTCATCAAGAAGCCAATGTCATGCATATCTTGGATTATAAAGCTATGTAAGGGTATATAAGGTTTCCTTCCCAAATTGGCAATGTTTATACAAGCTCTTCCACCTGGGACCAGCACCCTGTAAGTCTCTTTGAATACTCTCTTCAAAAAGTCCCTGTATTCTTGTAAGGTGAAATTTTCATCATATTCTTTGCCAACATTATAAGGAGGTGATGTGACCATCAGCTGCACGCTGCTGTCGGGAAGTTCGGCCATTGCCTCACTGCTTTTGCAGAATATCTTGTTAATATTTCCAGGCGGGATGGGATTTTCTGTATACTTCACGTTATTTTCTCTATTCAATCCCTCATAGAGCCTACTGGCATAAAACTTCGAGGAATCGTGACTGATACGCCCAGGGGTACCGAAGGCGCTGGTTTCCGTTCCCTTTTTACGTTGATTATAAAAAGAATGTTGTTTCATGGGTTATCAGTTTCCCTCAGTAATTGCAAAAAACGCTGTGCCTTGTTTTCGTAAGTTGATTCCCGGTTTGCTATTTCGATAATCTGTCCAAGCCTTTTGCTGGTCTGCATGCTTGAGAAAAACTCTCTGTCCTCTTTGAGCAGGTCGATTGCACTCTGCTTAAGTTCCTCATAAGTGTCAAACCTATAGAATCCCTTGTTGGGTGTGCTCTTGATATTGTCCTTGTTGTGATTGGATGGTAGAGGATTCACAGACCAAAAGCCCTGAATAATTCCATTCGCTTTGAGGTGGTCAACTTTTCCATAATAGTTCCTGGTTATTGGAGTGTTCCCCATTATGATGATAGGAATCCTTGTGGAGGTGGGACTGGAAACCCTGATGTTGATGCTTTTTCCTATGGCCTTTAGCATTGTGTCGGACCTTAAGAGGCCAGGATTGCCTGTATGTGATTTGTAATCTCCTTTACATTCTATTTCAAACTTGCCATCCGGCTTCGAGATATATTCCCAGTTCCAGACAACGGACATTTTTACCTCAATGATCAAGAAAATATCTTTGGGAATTTGCACCTTTCGTTGGGTTTTGCAAATAGCGATGTCCGCCGGAGAATTATTGGAGAGAGCGATTTCTCTACAAACAGCCTTGTGAACGGTGAATCCGCCAATTGCCTGGGCTATCTCGTTAAATAGGTTAGCAGTCCATTTCTCCGTGTAGTCGCCAATGAACGCGTTCCTGCTCTGTAGAGTAGTCTTTTTGCTGCCATATCCCTTGGGCCAATAAGCGAGCTGTTTCCCGTCCGTAGTCGAATAGAACAATTGCTCCGGAGTGGTAAGCTCAAGAGATTTTGAGAAGAAATCTATTTCTTGATTTTTGCCCCACAGGGAAATCATTATCAACCAATCTAATTCATTTCAGTGTTTTGGTCAAGGACAAAAAGCGATTGCACGTATATTACGTTGAAGGGAGAATCGGTTTTTCGAAACGACTCAACACAACATACCAAGAGCTGAGAAAGTTCTCTATAATAATCTCACACATTACGCTAAGAAATATTGCGCTTGCGAGTGAAACCTGAGAATCAAGACTACAGGAAGGAGTACGCATGGAGAGTCTCCGATCATCAGGGAATGGGGAAAAGGCCAGGGTTGCCACCCAGAAGAGCGCTTCATCGAGACGCCTATAAACCAGACGCAACCCTTCAAGGCCCGTCCCTGGTGGCAGTGCGCTTTCCGGCACCAATTCAACAGCATAACAATCTCTGCCGTCCAGATGGCCCAGATAATGTTGGTTCAACGCAATCAATTCCAATTCCGCGAAATCAATCAGACAAGGTATGCTAAGCGAATCAGGTTCCTGGAAAACGAGCAATTTGTTTTCTCGAAAGGCAAACCACCAGGCAGGTGCTTTTTTCTCCACTCGGGGGACGATGCCAGAAATAAATCTTCTTTCCTCTTCCATGATCTTATTCGCCGTTCAATTATAAGATGATAGGACTATTTCAGCTACCCTGGGATCAAAATGGATCAATGACCAATATTCTTGCAATCGATGATTTGATGGAAGAACCCTCAACCCAGAGAGACTGTGCCTCAATAGGGAGAATTGCGAAGATTGTCATGCTCAACTTGTTTCAGCATCCCTGCCTACCGACAGGCACAGAATAGAATCAAATGCCTCCAGGACCCTGAACCAAGTTCAGGGTGACAAGATAGTAGCGGCGACACAATCTCCGAGCGGAGAGGGCGGGTTGAGGGTCGATTCGACGAATGAGGAAATCCTGTGTTATGATGACAGATCATGACCGATATGGATGTAATTATTATAGGAACAGGAGTGGCGGGGCTCACCTGCGGTTGCCTCCTTGCCAAAAAGGGATTGAAGGTCCTGATGGTCGAGAAGAATCCAAAAGTGGGAGGTTGCTGCACCTCTTTTCAGAAGGACGGATTTTTGTTTGATCTTTCCGTCCAGTCGATTGGGGAATGTCAGAAAGGTGGCAGGATCTGGAGGCTGTTGAAGGAGTTGGATCTCTTGGATCAGATCCGATTCGTGCCACTGGAACCAGCGAGGGAATATCATTTCCCGGATCGAAAGGTCTACCAATCCTCTAACCTTGAGGTTCACATTGAAAACCTCTCTTCCCTTTTCCCGGGTGAAAAGGAAGGCATTGAACAGGTCTACAGAATTTTAGGAAAGATCTTTGAGGAATATTCAGAGATTCCATCTTCTTTGGATTGGTTTGATCCTTCCTCCGTCTCTTTGAAATTTCCTTTTCTTTACCAGTACAGGGATAAGACGTATGCAGATTTAATCAATGGGTTGATCTCCAATCCTTTCCTAAAGACCCTCCTTGCCATTCGAAGTTCCTATGCCTTGCTCCCACCAGAAGAGGTCTCTGTCGCAGGGATGGCTGGGATCGAAATGTCTTATTTTAATTATGGCGTCTCCTGCATTGAGGGGAAGGTGGAAGAAATTCCGCTCGGGTTGGAGGGGGCGCTTCGAAAAATGGGGGGACAGATCTTGAAGGGCTGTGAAGCAAAAAGGATCCTCCTCAATGAAAAGAGAGCCGCAGGCGTGAAATTAGAGAATGGCCAGGAGGTGATCGGAAAGGTGATCATCTCCAACACAGATGCTTACGCCACTTTCGTGGATCTCATTGGAGAAGATTCTCTTCCCAGCGGATTCCTTTCCAGGTTGAAAGGGATGAAACCCTCTCTCTCTTATTTCATCCTCTACTTAGGAATTGAAGGTGAGGTAGATGAACTTTCCATATCGAACAACGAAGTCTTCTCTGACGCCTATCTCCTCAACGAGTATCAAAGTCTCTACGAGAATCGGATTTCAGATAAGGCCTCCTTCTATCTCCTTGTTCCCTCGAAAGTGAATCCTTCCCATGCCCCCAGCGGGAAAAGCACCCTCTGTCTCAGTTACAAAGTTCCCTATCATCTCAGTGCGGACTGGGGAAAAGAGATCCGGAATCAACTTTCCCAAAGTCTCATTGCCAAGGCTTCGTTCTTCGTCCCTGATCTGAAGAGGCGGATCCTTGTCAGTGTGGAGACAACCCCCAAGACCATTGAGCGATGGACGCATAACCGCTTCGGAGCGGCTTATGGATGGGCCCAGATTCCAAGCCAGTCCGGGATTCATCGTCTTCGGCGGACGACGCCCATTCAAAATCTTTATCTCACTGGCCATTGGACCTCCCCGGGTGGAGGAATTGCAGGCGTGGTAGCCTCCGGAGAACTGACGGCGAAGGCGGTTCTTAACAGGCTATAGACAAGAGAAAGACAGAATGCAGAAGGCAAAAAGGGAGGAATCCTCCCTTTAAGAAAGCCTGCCTGCTCTGCCCACGGTCGGGACCGGGGCCGGCAGGCAGGAGAGGCGAGGAGGGATTTGAGAAGCTTTTTTCAAATGGCTCAATTGATACGAAAATCCACGTATGAGTAGATCTCAGTCCGGTGATTGCAAGCCTAAAGGAGAGTTTGGAATGGTTCAAAGACCCGTCATTCGTCTTTTCTTTCTGTTCCTTATGGCACTTGTTCTGTGGGGGTGTCCTAAAAAGGTCGTCATCACTCCACCCACCTTCGAGAACCCCATCGTCAAAGTTCTTGAGAACTTTTCTCCGTTCGAGTCGCTTCAGGCGAGGGCTTCGATCCGAATTGATACGGTGAGACACGGGGAGGAGATGAGCTTTCTTCTGAACGGATATCTCCTCTATCAGAAGCCGAACCTGCTGAGGCTCTTGGGTTACCATCCTCTGGGAATGGGTTTGTTCGATGCCATCTATCGGGATGGCGAATTCTTCCTGCTGATTCCCCTTCAGAAAAGGGCCTACACCGGAGAGGTTTCGGAGTTTGAAGATCTGATTGAGAAGGCTGGGCCTATCGAGATCCAATCGGAAAGACCCGAAGGCAGCGAGATCCCCAGCCGCATAAGGATTCACGCGCTTGAGAAGGAGACCCGCATTGATATCCGGCTGAAGGATCCTGCAATCAACTCCTCCCTTCCAGAGGACACCTTTCGGTGGGTCGTTCCGGAGGGGGTTGAGGTGAGATCTCTTGATCAACTCCTCAGGAAAAAGAGATTGAGATGAGGATTGCATTCATCATTCCCAGATGGCCGAAGGATAGTTTCTGGGATGTGATCGCCTTCAAGTTTCCCCTCCTTTCGACCTCCCTTCTGGCAGGACTCACGCCTCCGCATCATGAGGTGTGCATCATCGATGAGAGCCTCGCTGAGATCGACTTCGATCAGGAGGTGGATCTGATTGGCATCACCGCCATCACCCCTCTCGCCCCCCGGGGATATGAGATTGCGGATCAGTTTCGGAGGAAAGGGAAAAAGCTTGTCATCGGAGGGATTCACGCCTCCTGGCTTCCTGAAGAAGCCAAAGAACATTCAGACAGTGTGGTGATTGGAGAAGCGGATGAGATTTGGCCCAAAATTATCGAGGATGCAGAAAGAGGAGAGCTGAAACCTTTCTATCGTCAAGAAGAGAGAACAGACCTCAGCCATCTTCCGATTGCAAGAAGAGACCTCTTCCCGCGAAAAGGATATCTTTTTCATAACCTGATTCAAACTACCCGGGGTTGCCCCTTTGATTGTGAGTTCTGCTCCGTGACCGCCCTTCATGGAAAGACTTACCGGATGAGGCCGGTCTCCGAAGTTGAGAAGGAGATTCAATCCCTGGAACGATCGAAGGCTTACATCTTTTTTGTTGATGATAACCTGGTTGGGAATCTTTCCCATGCGAAGGAACTTCTCATGATGCTGACCCGGTATCGTTTGCGATGGGTAAGCCAGGGGCCGATCCATATTGCCGAAGATGATGCGCTGGTCAAGTTGATGGCCAGAGCGGGATGCCATGGGCTCTTCATCGGATTCGAGAGCCTTCGTGAGGAGAACCTCAACCTTATGGGGAAAAGGATCAATCGGGTGGAAGCCTATGGGCGCGGGATTCAAAAACTTCACGATGCAGGCATTGGTGTCTATGCCTCCTTTGTCTTCGGTTATGACTATGATGACCGTTCGGTTTTTGACGAGTTTATGGAATTTGCTGAGCGAAACCGGATCGATGGAGCTTTTCTTCCACTCCTCACCCCCTTTCCGGGGACCCGGATCTATCAGAGATTAAAGCAAGAAGGAAGGCTTTTGACAGAGGATTGGTCGAAATACGATATGGCCACGGTTGTCTTTCGACCGAAACGGATGACCGTGGAAGAGCTTCAAGAAGGTTTCTGGAAAGTGAATCGTTCTTTCTATTCTATCCCGTCTATGTTCAAGAGAGTATTCCATCCCTTTCAATTCGGGAGACGTTTGATCATCTTTGGGCCTATGAACCTGGGCCTCTGGCCAGCCGTGAGAAAAGCGGAGCGCCACTTCCGCCGTATGAGTGGCCCCGTCGTTTAGCCCTCTAAATTTTACTTGAAAAAGTTTTAGGAATTCTATAATCTGCAAGGCAATTCTTAGATAGGGAGGTCCTATGATAATTATCTATGTTCTGATCGGAATCGTTGCTGTTGCAATCCTAACGGGCATCGCCATCTACAATAAGCTTGTTCGACTCAGGAATACGGTGAAATCTTCATGGTCGGATATTGACGTTCAGTGTAAGAAGCGGTATGACCTGGTTCCCAATTTGGTTGAGACGGTGAAGGGCTATGCTTCCCATGAGAAGACCGTTTTTGAGAAGGTCACTCAGGCACGGTCCATGGCGATGCAGGCGTCCTCTCCGGCAGAGATGGCGAAAGCAGAGAATCTGTTGAGAGATACGTTGAAAAGCCTCTTTGCGGTGGCGGAGGCTTACCCTGAGCTGAAGGCGAATGCTAACTTTTTGCAGCTTCAATCTCAACTTCAGGAATTGGAAAATAATATTGAATATGCGAGAAGGTATTACAATGCCGTGGTCCGGGATTATAACATCTTGATCGAATCGTTTCCTTCAAACCTCATCGCGTCCCAGTTTCAGTTCAAGCAAGAGGAATTATTCCAACTTGAGGCGCCTGTGGAGGAGAGGAAGCCTGTGAAGGTAAGCTTCTAATGAAAAGCGGATTGCGGATTGCGGAATGCGGATTGGCAAAAAAATTGTTCGGGCCCGTCTGGCTTGTCCTTCTTAGCCTCAGCCTCAACCTGATCCTATTGGTTTGTCAGGCTTTTGCCCAACATTTCACCATCAACCGGTATCACTCTGATATCACGATCCATCAGGATTCTTCATTCGTCGTTAAGGAGACCATCGAGGTCACTTTTGATAGACCCCGGCATGGGATCTACCGGCAGATTCCCTTTAAGTACAGGGAGGAACTTGGGCACATCATTGAGACGCCGACCCGGGTGCTCTCTGTGAAGGATGGGTCAGGGAAGGAATGGAAATATAAGGTCAGCAAGAAAGACCCTATGATCCACATCAGGATCGGAGATCCGAAGCGGTTTGTGAAAGACCGTCAAACTTATGTCATCATCTATAAGGTCGAAAACGCCCTCCTCTTCTTTGATGACCATGATGAGCTCTACTGGAATGTAACCGGAAACGACTGGAAAGCCCCTATTGAAGAGGCGTCTGCGACGGTGAGCCTGGCGTTGAAACATTCAAGCAAGAACTTATGGGCAACCTGCTATACGGGTTCGTTCGGGTCAAAGGAATCTCAATGTGGCTACGATACGTATGAGAACGGCGCTAAATTTTCGACGACGAGGAAATTAAAGATCGGCGAAGGGTTCACCATTGCCTTTGGATGGGACAAAGGGCTCATTCTCCCTCCCTCCTCATGGAGGAGGTTTTTGTGGGCCATCGACCTCAGGGAGAATTGGGTCTTTTTATTTCCCCCTCTTGCGTTCATCTATATGATCTTCCACTGGAGAAGAAGGGGAAGGGACCCAAGGGTGAGAGAATCTATCACAGTGATGTATGAACCTCCGAAATTTAATAATCAATCGCTCACCCCTGGGGAGGTGGGGGCTCTTGTGGACGAAAAGCTTGATCCGAGGGACATCACCTCAACGATTCTCGGACTTGCGGTCAAGGGGTATATCCGGATTGAGGAGCAGAAAGAAGAGGGTTTGATCTTCGATAAGAAAGATTACTATCTAAAGAGGATGAAGGGACCTGATGCAGACCTCGGTTCCTTTGAGACTGAACTTATGAATAGCCTATTTCCAGGTACCTGGCCGGGCTGGCTTATATCGAATCTGAAAAATAGGTTCTATACAAACTTGGATCATCTAAGAAAAAGTCTCTACGGGGAGTTGATAAGAAAAAAGTATTTTGTCAGCAGCCCTGAAAAGATGAGAAATCTCTACGGAGGCATCGGCTTTGTCATCATAGTCTTTGGAAGCTTTGCATTCCTTTTCTTTTCACCTTACTCCCCATTCAAATCGATTGTTGCGGCGATATTGACAGGTATTCCTGTGATTCTATTTGCGAAGTATATGCCGGCGAAGACCAAAGCCGGGGCTTCTGCCTACATGGATATTCTGGGTTTTCAGGAATTCTTAAATCGCGCCGAGAAAGATAGGCTTGAAAAGATGGGGGATAGGAATCTCTTTTCGAAGTTCCTCCCTTACGCTGTCGCTCTTGACGTGGCAGACAATTGGGCAAAGACCTTCGAAGGGATCTACCAGGATCCACCCGATTGGTATGTCTCTCCCGGAGGGTTCGGGACCTTTCGCCCTTATCTGTTTACTCATTCTATTGATTCCGTCACCTCAGATCTCACCTCAGCTATGACCTCTGCTCCAAGGGGGAGCGGCATTGGCGGCGGAGGTGGGGGAGGTTTTGGAGGAGGAGGTTCCTCAGGAGGAGGCTTTGGGGGAGGAGGCGGTGGAAGCTGGTGATACGGATGGTAAAATCTCGCCGCCTCTCTGGAGAACGGCAACCCTGGCATTGCGGGACAGATGGGAGAAGGCGAGATCCAGAGCTTCTTGTGGTTCCCGAGCGTAGAGGAATCCGAGTCTCTCTGTTTCTTCCTTTGAGATTCCGGGAGAAACCAAAATTCCCTTTGCCCTCTCTTTGATTACCCTGCCCACATGGACCAGATGGGCGGCTACGGTCAACTTCTTGATCGCCCCCTGACGCACTTTCTGTTCAACCTCTTCGAAGGTCTGATATCCCCATTCGAGAACCTCCGGGTGGCTGACGGATATTCCTTCGGGACAAGAAGTAACGAGGATGACAACGCCCCCTTTTTTAACCGCCAGTTCTGACGCGTAGATTCCTTTGGCCGCCAGCCAGAGTTCTGAGTCGTAAGGATGAGAGTCGGCAAGGACGATGTCAGCTTCCTCCGGCAGTTGAGATTGGTAGACTTCACGGGATTGAGAGGCACCTTCCCGATAGGCATGAACCGGATCGCCTGCCACCACCCTTACGAGCCGACCGGTTCCATCCTGAATGGTGTTGATGATCCATTCTAATCCCGCT
>CAYMTD010000001.1:0-47378 GCA_964393245.1 uncultured Syntrophaceae bacterium | reverse complement strand
CGAAAAGGGGGAGGGTAATAGGTGGGGAAATTTCAAATATGTTTGGCTAGAATTTAGTTGACGCTTGGAATTCGGTTATCGCGATGAATTACGACAGAGGAATTTCCCGAATAATCGAAATTACATCTTTGAATCAGGGATGATCGATCATCACCCTCCTCCTAAGGGTGTAAAGAAGAAGATCTCATCCCCGTCCAGGATAGGCGTCGAAAGTTCTCTATGAATCTTTCCGTTGATAGAGACAGGGTAGGCAAAAGATACAAAAACAGCCCCAACAACGCCCCGGAATATTCTGTCAAGTCCCCCCTTACCCCTCATCTATCGATCGCTTAAGAGAAGGGAAGACCATTTCTTTAAGTCTCGAACCTTTTCTAAGCGCCTCACCTCCTTTACCACCTTTAATCGCCTCTCCTTCGTCATCCTTCGATGGCATAACCCGTGAAATTTTTCGATCAATTCGTCCCACGATAGCGGATTCTCAGGGTCACCTTTGCAATGGTCAACCTTGGCGAAATATTTCTTACCATCTCGGGTTATGATTTCAGCAGTCGCGCACCATTGTTTGGGAAAGGTTCTATCCAATTCAGGATCTCCCACACATTCAACCAGTCTCATCGCCTGCTTTACCTTTTCGGATTTGATCTTAGAGAGCTGGAATTCATCCAAACCTGCTCTTCTGTAGAGAAGCGCCACAGCCGCGCCAAAAGGTGCGCTGAACTGGGCATCCACGATCGATTGGGGAGAATACTTGCGCTCAATGGGATCAGCAATGAGATGGAAACCCGCTCTCAAGAGTCCCAGTCTAATCTTCTCCACTCGATCTGGCTGCAGGTCATTCTCTCTCAGGATTTTTAAAACTGCATCGATTGGAGGCTGCATATAACGACAGCACGCATGAGGTTTCACCGATGTACGAGTCACTCCAAACCAAGACCCAATTCCTTCCAAAACCTTACCTGGATCCGCGCCGTTTGAGTAGGCATGAAGAAAACCGTCTCTGCCTTCAATAATAGAGGACGGCCCCTTGAATCCCTTTTGGGCGAGTTGGGCTGCGATCATCCCGCTCAGGGCAGCCCATCCGGCATGAAACCGCTTCGTCCACGCCCCTTGAGCCAAATACTCCATGGAGCCGGCGGCCTGGCTACCAGCTATCCCCATGGCACTCACCATTCTCTCTTCTTTAAGCCCCATGAGCTTCGAGGCAGCGATACTCGATCCAAAGGTTCCACACGTGCCGGTGGGATGGAAGCCCCGCTTGTAACTGTTTTCTGGTCCCAGTGCTCTTCCCAAACGGATCGTCACCTCGTAACCTGAAACCACAGCTTCGATAAAACGCTTTCCGTCCGCTCCAACCATTTCGCCGGTCGCCAGGGAGGAAGGAAAGACAACGACCCCTGGATGGAGAGAAGCCTCGTTATTGATGTCGTCCATCTCAATGGCATGGGCTGAGGTTCCGTTTGCCAACGCTGCATAAAGGTAAGGAGCTTTTTGTTTCGTCCCAATGATCTCCCCATTTTGGAGACCTTGGATCATCTCCCTCACGAAACGATAAATCGTCTTAGAAGACTCCTCTTGGGATCCTCGGCAGGCGACTCCGATAAAATCAAGGAACAAGTATTTGACACGGTCGATCACCTCTTCAGGAAGTTGGCTAAACCTCAACCCACTGCAGTATTTGACAAGTTCTTGTGTGATACCCATTCGGTTTCCTCCCAATAGCCGTCCTGGCTTTTCGCCTCCCTTTTTGCCTGCCGGTACGCGGGGACTCCGTGCACAGCACGGAGCTTGCGGAGCACATTCCGGTCAGATATGGATAAAAGTATCATTTTCCCTACCTGTAATTCAACCTCAAAGGACAAATGAGTGGACGTTTTTGAATTTGTTTCTTATATGAATCATGAATGATGGTTTCGTAAAAAGTCTGAAAAGGGATTTTTTGTCATTCCTGCGGAAGCAGGAATCCAGTATTTTCATGTAGTTAGAATTCCCTGGATTCCCGTTTTCACGGGAATGACGACTTTTTACGACTTCATCACGAATAATTATGTGGTAAATTTTGAGCGGGAAAAAGAGGGCAAAGGGTGAGTACTGGGCCACCGTTGTCGTTGAGCATCGAATCGTCGATGAAGGCGAAGTTGTAAGGGCGCAGAGGGCGACGTCGGGCATTGATCTGGCGCTTTACCTCGTTGAACGAATTGCAGGTCGCAAAGCGAGGATCCACATCGCTAAACAGATGGATTATCGATATAACGAACTTGCCCATTCAGTCCTCGCCTGCAAACAAAATCCCTCCTGCCTCTGAAATAAGAACCTACGATCCGTTATTTCGCTGGTTTCAGTGGTGTGGCTTCTCTGCTGCGCCGTTTCGTCAGCCGATATCGCGTCGCGCCTCGCCGAGAACGCTTTCAAAGTCCCCCGGCCTCGGTGCGCCTTCCTCGGTTTCGGGCGTGGGCACCAGCTTCAGCGGAGCAATCACGTTGTGACGCCTGATACCCCAGATCAGAGCAACGAGGGTGATTGCACCGAACGCCCAAACCAATTTGTCGTTTGGGTGGAACAAAGTCATAGCGGAGACCGCCCCGATGAAGATACGTACCACGATATTGCCCCATAAATTCCTGATACATCGCCCGAACACCGCGAAAGCGAACCCGCAGTTGCCAACGGTCACCAGCAGGATGTCGCCAATCTGCCTCCAGCCCAGTTTCACCACCAGATCCGAGCGGGTGAAGAGCGCAAAAGTCAGGACCGTGATCGGCAGGCAGATTTTTAGCGCTTCCCACATGGTTTGCATGAACGACGTGTTCGCAATGCGCGCGGAGACCGCGGCTGAAAGCGACGTCGGCGGCGAGAGCTCGCCCCAGACCGACAAAAAGAAGACAAAGAAGTGGGCGACCCACGGATTAATCCCGAGTTTCGTCATCGGCGGCACGATGATCACTGCGCCGATGATGTAGGTTGCCGTCGGCGGCAGGCCGGTGCCGAGAAACCAGCCGAAAAGCCAGGACATCAGGATCATCGCAATGATGTTCCATGTGCCGATCTCAAGCAACATCGCTCCCATCCGGAGGATGAAGCCCGTGATCGTGAACAAGCCGATCATGATGCCGAGCGTGGCGAGCAGCTGCACAAGGTAGGAGGTCATCTCGGCATGCGTTTCGATCCCGCGCCGGATGCTGCCGAACAACGTCTCCCCCGCAAGGGCGGGATCCTTGCGAACGTATTTGAAAAGGAGGAAAACCGCAACCAGCACCGCGAACATCCAGCTCGCGGTGATGACCGCTCCAAGCAGTTCGCCCTTGCCGAGGAACCCAATCAGAACCACGAGATAGGCCACGGAGCCAAAGAAGATGGCGGTCGTCAACTTCTGGTAGAGCGGCACCTGGGGTTTGTCAATGGCGCCGCGCGGCAGCAGGCGCACGGACAGGAGATAGATTGCCACGCCAATCGAGATGTAGTAGATGAAGGTGAACCCGAAGCCGCGTAGCACAACGTCCCAGTAGGGCACGCCGAGGAATTCCGCCATCAGAAAGGCGGCCGCTCCCATCATCGGGGGATCGATCAGCCCGCCCATCGCCGCCGAGGTCTCGACCGCGGCGGCGAAGGTCCGCGGTAAACCATAGCGAATCATCAAGGGAATGGTGATGGCGCCGCCCACAGCGGCACTGGCCGATCCGCTGCCGCTGATCAGTCCGATTGCGCTCGCCCCCAGCACCGCAGTCTGCGGGATCAACCGCCTGGACCGGATCAACAGCCGCACGACATTCATCATCGCGCTTTGGGCGTTGAAGCCTTCGGCAGCGCCGGCCAGCAGCAGGAAGGCAGCAATCAACGTTAGTGCAAGCTGCCCATAGATGCCGTAAATGCCGGTGGAAAACTCGAGCGTGGAGGACATGACCACGCGATAGAGGGTCGTCCCTGGATGCCAGAAGAAGTCGAGCCAGCGCGGAAAGATGTAGCCGTAAAGCGTATAGACGACCATCACGACATTGGTCCAGAACAGAATCGGATGATCAAGACGCGTCAGCTCCATCACCAGCAGGAACATCAGCAGGCCGACGATGAAATCTTGTGTCGTGAAGGTGCCCTGGCTGTAGATCGCGATCCTATCGTATTCGAACAGTAAGTACACGAACGCATAGGCGCCGATCGCGACGTAGAACGCGACGAGGACATGGTTGACCGCCGGAGGCAGCCGCTTGTACAGGTAGCCCCGCCGGTAGTGAATCAGGACTTGCAGGGCCAGAGCGACCGGAATCAGGCGCGCGGCAAGCAACAGAGCGCCGCCAAGACCCGTGTAGAAGTAATAGATCAGCCAGACGGAGAAGACAAACGAGAGCACGAATATGAGGTTACCGATATTGACGTGGCTTCTGATCCGGTCAATGAGCATAGATTCCCCCCGTGCGCGGCGCCCCCTGCGTCCCGAACATACCGTTTACCCCGTTAGAAATAATGCCCCGCTGGAATTTCTAACGGGGTTTATGCACTTACTTGCTGCCCGCGACCTTCCACCTGGCGTTCCAGGCCTTCTGCTCCTTCAGGAACCTGGCCAGGCCCGGATGCACCGGAATGTCTGGATTGGCGTTGATTCCCTGCACCTGCATGCCGACGAAGTCCTTGGCCAGCGGCGTGAATCCCGGCTCGCTCTTGGCGAGATCGTCCTTGTTCTTGTAGAACGCGGTGACCATCTTGTAGACCACATCCTCTGAAATGTTTGTTCCCGCATTGTGGCCAAACAGGATACCCACGCCCAATAACGTGGACGGGCCGACGCTCTTGCTGAAAGCGCCCTTTGGGTCGACTTCGATGACCGGGAGCCCGGCTGCCTTGAGCTTCGCGACCTCGTCAGGGCAGGGATTCACGACCCGGATGTCCATGCGGATCTCTGTTTCTTTCCAGTATGCGGGGATCGAGCGGCCAGCGGTGGTATAGGTGGCCGACCCCACTATGGAGCCGGACTCCAATGCGTCGGCATTCGCCTTGAGGTCGATCTGAACGTGCTTGAAGTCATAGCCGAGGGCCTTGAAGATGCGCACCCAGTTCAGCCAGTTCATGAACCCAGCGTTGGTGAAGAAGACCGGCTTGCCGCTAAAGTCGCGCCAGCATTTGAACTTGTCGGCATGCTTCGCCGCAACGGCCATCATCGACTCCATCGGGTAGGAATACCAGGTGTGAACGAGCTCCGGCATCTTGGGCTTGTAATCCTTGAACCCGCCGACGCGCTGATAAAACTCGCTCATGCCGATGTCTGCCGTGTAGGAGATCTCCGCCTCCCCATTCATCACCGCCTTCATGGCAACAGTGGGAGAGGTATACGGTTGGACAGTGACAGTGTACTCCCCGCCAAACGTCCCCTCGATGACCTTGGCCAACAAGGCGGCGATCTGGTAGCCGTACGAGCCTACAGGGGCGGTCGCTATCCGCATCGGCTTGCGCTCCTGTGCGTTGGCCGGGTTGATCGCCAAAAGAGCAAAAACGGCGACAAGCGTCACAACTAATACTGAAAAAACATAACCTGATCTTGTCTTTGACATAGCTTTCCTCCTTTGAGTTTAATTTCGCGGGACGGGGCGCCGCCACATGTCTCTGGCAAAGTACCTCTGTTCGTACCGACCGTCACATCAACCGGACTTCGGCTTCAAGCCAGCTATTCCAGATATTGCTAAGACGGATTGCTCCACCCGCGATATTGGACGTCAATGATAGGTGATAGGGCTTCTTTTATTGCTTGGCTATGAAAAATAGCCAAAATTTGTTTATATGTCAACAAGAATATTCCTCTCTTTGAGACTTGATATTTTTCATCCAATCTTGTATAGCATGACCATCGCTTTGATGGATATCAGGGAGGAAAGCGCGTATGAAGGTTCCGAAAGAGGGTCAAGGGATCGGCGCTTCTTTGTTCCCGATCCTCGATAAGTTGCCTGTTCTTTCCCGTTATGCAAAGACCCGCGGCTGGTTTTACGTGATCAGTTGGCTGCACAGGTTCACGGGGATCTGGCTCTTCGTCGCCTTCATGGTCCATATGGTTGCCCTCTCGTCATGGCAAACTCCCAACGTCTTCAATGTCGACATGAAAATTCCGGGTCAGCCGATCTTTGTCTTCCTCGCCTTGGTCTCATCTCTGGTTGTAGGGTTTCATGCCCTGAACGGGGGTCGCCTCATTCTGTATGAATTATTCGGAAGACGTAACGATGCGGACATGATTCGTTGGATCTTCGGTCTCACCGCTGGGTATGCCGCAATGATCGGGCTGATGATGATGAAAAACCAGCACGCATCCACCTTCTTTTTTTGGCTGATGGCGTTTTTTTCCGGTGCGATTGCCGCTTATGCCATCGCCTCCCGTATATGGATAAACCCCCATTCGCTTCTTTGGAAGCTACAGAGGATCAGCGGCGGCTTCCTGTTCACGACCGTCCCCGCCTACCTTCTCTTTTTGTACCTCAATCCGAGCCAAACCGAGACGGCTCATGGCGCGATCGTATGGATCCAGAACGGCTTTACACGGATGGCCATTCTGATTGTAACAATATTGATGCTTTACCATGCAGGGTATGGTCTCTTCTCGATCGCAGCCGACTACATCTTTTCGAAGAAGGTGCTGACCGGAATGACGGCGATCGTCATTGCCGTCATTGTCGTTCTTTTCGTTTTTGCCGTCAGAATCATCTTGCCAATTTGATTGGGGAGTCCCACAAGGGGAATCGCCATGGGGGAAAAGCTGCAGATCCATTCCACGTTAACGTGCGATGTTCTGATTATCGGGGCGGGAGGGGCGGGTCTCCGATGTGCGGCGTTTCTCCACGAACGGAGACCCGATCTCTCAATCTTTGCGGTGACCAAGGTGGCTCATCCCCAAAAATCCCACACCAGCACCGCCCAGGGTGGGATGGCCGCCGTCGACCCGAGGGATCAGGCGGACCGGGCAATCTACCATATGTTCGACACGTGGAAGGGGGGCGACTGCAGTTCGGACCAGAACGTCGTCAAGAAGATCATCGAGGGCGGGTGGGAGGAGGTCCAATGGTTAGAGCGCAAGGGGATACACTTTAGCCGCGATGAGGAGGGGAACATCGCCAAGCGGCAGTTTGGTGGCCACACCCTTGAGTTCGGCAAAGGAGACGCCTTACGGGCCGTATTCGTAGCCGATCGTACGGGCAAGGGAATGATGGATACAGTCTGGGGAGAGGCGCTCAAAGGGGGTTCTGTTTTTATTAATTCGACAGTCGTCACAGAACTTCTTTTCAACGAGGGGTGCTGCGTGGGCGCGGTCCTGTTCAAGATCAAAGAAGGGGAGTTCTTTACCGTCTTGGCCAAGGCAACAGTCCTGGCCACCGGCGGCTCCGGCCAGGTGTTTCGGATTACGACAAACTGCCGTAACAATACGGGAGACGGGCTGGCGGTGATTCTGAGGGCCGGTTTGCCTGTGATGGATCCGGAGGCCGTCCAGTTCCATCCTACTGGGATCGTCGGACCCGGCATCCTGGCCAGCGAGGCCCTGCGAAGCGAGGGTGGAATCTTGCGCAACAAAGAATTGGAACCATTCATGGAGCGATATGCCCCCAAGATGAAAGATCTTGCTCCTCGGGATATTGTTGCCAGAGCGATCGAGACAGAGATCCGGGAGGGGAGGGGGATCATGAACCCCGACCATCAGACCGAGCATGTCTGGATCGATCTTCGCCACCTGCCCGACTATGTCCACGAGGTCAAATTGAAGGAGGTGGCAAGTTTCTTCAAGACTTATGCCAATCTGGACGCGCGCACGCAGCTCTGCCCCGTGCGACCGAGTAACCACTACCATATGGGAGGCATCCCGACCAATGAGCATGGGGAGGTGCAAGATGCCGCAAACAGGGTCGTTCCTGGGCTTTTCGCTCTCGGCGAGTGCGCCTGCGCGAGTCTCCATGGATTCAATCGCCTCGGCACCAATTCCTTGCTGGAGCTGCTGGTGATGGGCCGCATCGCAGGAGAACGGATCCTTTCCTACCTCGCGGAAAAGCAGGTGCCGTCGCCGAAGGGGGCGGGAGAGGCCACGCTTGCCCTGTTTGCAAGTTATCTCGAGACCCAAGGAAATGAAAGCGTCGGCCAGATCCGTCAGGAGATGCGGGAGCTGATGACCAGCAAAGTGGGCGTCTTTCGGATCGAAAGGGGAATGCAGGAGGCCATCACCTCCCTGATCGCGTTGAAACAGCGGGCAGCCAAGGCCGCCATCTCCACGAAGAGTATGAAAATGAATCAGGAGCTGTTGGAGCGGTGGGAGCTGGACAACCTCCTCGACAACGCGATAACCATCACCCAGGGCGCTCTGATGAGAAAGGAATCGCGGGGGGCGCATTTTCGGGAGGATTATCCCGAACGAAGTGACGAGTTTCAGTTCCATACGCTTGTCTCCATGACGGAATTCGGCGAGGTCAGCTTCGGGAAACGCCCGATCGACATGAGCATCTATGAATCCAAAGGGGAGCTTTACGAACACTTCAGGGTTATCCCGAGAAAATATTGAACCTTCCATCGTTGCCCTCAAGAGGAGGAAACCGTGTCCAAAACCTACTCCCTGACATTGACGATCAAGCGTTACGATCCAGATAGATCTGCTGCCTGGTTTCAGACCTACAAGCTTGACTGTGGCCCGATCCTGCGTTTCGTCGATCTCTTCCGCAGAATCAATGTGGAACAGGACGCCACCCTGGCCTGGGCATCGTCCTGCGAGCACGCGCAGTGCGGCAGTTGCTCGGTGAATGTCAACGGGAGGCCCATGCTGGCCTGTGAGCTGCTTGTGGAGAACGCCGTCAACCTGTTTGGTACGACCAAATTCAAGATCACGCCAGTGTCCGTTGCTCCGGTCATCCGGGATCTCGTCGTGGACTGGGAGAGGGCCTATGAACGTGTCCACAGGGCAAAGCCCTACCTCATCAAGCCGAAAGAGCTTCCCCCCGGTATGACGGAGCATCGAATCTCTCCCCAGGAGCTTACCCGTTATGAAGAGGCAACGCGTTGTATCAACTGCTTTTGCTGCGCCGAGGCCTGCATCAGCGGGAACAAGAGCTTCATCGGCCCCAATGCAGCGATGGCCAGCATCGTCCGGATGATGGATCCGAGGGAAGAGGAAAAGGATGAACGGCTCAATCTCCTCTACAGCGAGGAGGGAATCTACCGTTGCCACACCTCGAAGGCCTGTTCCCATGTCTGTCCGAAGCAGATTGATGTCGCCCACTTTCTTGCGCTGGCCAAGGAGGGGGCTTTTTAAAGGAGGAAAGGATGGGCAAGAGCGAATTCCACGGCATCTTCCCGTACCTTGTTACACCGTTGGACGAAAAGGGTCGCCTCAAAGAGCAGGTCCTGGCCGATCTCGTCGATCACCTGATCCGCAAGAGCGTTCACGGCCTCACCCCACTGGGTAGCACTGGAGAGGCACCCTACCTGGATTGGGAAACGAAACGACGCACGATTGAGGTGGTCGTGAAGTCGACAGCGGGACGCGTGCCGGTGGTGGCCGGGGTCTGCAATAACTCCACGCACGGCGCCGTCCGCGAAGCGGCGGAGACCGAAAAATTGGGGGTCGACGGCATCCTGACGCTGATGCCCGGCTATTTTCCGCTAAACGACCAACAGGTCATCGGCCACTTTCGGGCCATCGCGAAGGCCGTCTCCTGCCCGATCACCCTGTATACCAATCCCAAGTTCCAGACTTGGGACTTCACGGTGGAGGCACTTAAGCAATTGACCGAAGAACCGAATATCCTCTACCTGAAAGACGCCTCCGGCGACGTAGGGAAGATCATGTCCATCGTGACAACCCTCGGTCAGCGCATCAGGATCTTCAGCGATACCTCCTCCGTACCCCTGTTCATGTTTCTTATCGGCGCTGTAGGCTGGATGTCCGGTCCGGCCTGCGTCATCCCTTCCCAGAGTATCGAGCTGTACGAGGCGGCACACAAAAAACGGTGGGAAGAGGCGGCCGAGATCCAGAAAAAACAATGGCCGCTCAACGTGGCTTTCCAGCGTTTTTCTTTGTCAGCATGTGTCAAGGCGGGGCTCGAAATGCAGGGTTTTCCCGTCGGCCCGCCCCTGCCGCCGCAGAAGCCGCTGGATGCCGAAGGGAGGCGAGTGGTGGAAGGCATTCTCCGGAGCGTCGGGGCGCTGTGAGTTAGGGCTTAAAAAACAAGGAGAGAAAGATAATTTTCTCTATCTTTAACTTATGAAGGGACCTCATCGAATCGCTGTCATCCCTGGAGATGGAATCGGAAAGGAAGTGATCTCAGAAGGGATTAAATGCCTAAATGCCCTCTCTGAAATCATGGAGACCATCCAATTCGAATTCGAATATTTCCCATGGGGCAGTGAGTACTATCTTCAGCACGGAGGGATGATGCCCGAAGACGGGCTGGAGATCTTAAAAGGATTTGATGCGATCTATCTGGGAGCCGTCGGAGACCCGAGAATTCCGGACGATGTGACCCTTCATGGCCTTCTTCTACCCATTAAGATGGGATTTGATCTTTATGTGGGACTGCGACCTGTCTATCTCTTTCCGGGGATTGAGTCTCCGGTGGCGAACATCTCGGAAGGCGAGATCGATATCGTCGTCATCCGGGAGAATACCGAGGGGGAGTATTCGAACATCGGAGGGATCGTTGGAATTGAGGAACAACAACTGGCCATCCAGAGTGGTCTCTTCACCCGAAAGGGAATCGAAAGGATCATCACCTTCGCCTTCGAATATGCAAGAGAGAAGCGAAGAAAGAAGGTCACCTCCGTGACCAAATCGAATGCCCAGCGTTATGGAATGGTCCTCTGGGATCGAGTCTTTAGAGAGGTGGCTTCTCGCTTTCCTGAGATTCAAACCGAATCCAAACTGATCGACGCCGCCTGTATGGACGTGGTGCGAAATCCCAAGGGATACGATGTGATTGTCGCTTCGAATCTCTTTGCCGATATCCTCTCAGACCTGACCGCTTCCGTCACAGGAGGAATGGGATTGGCCCCTGGAGCCAGCTTTAATCCCAAGGACAAAACCTACCCCGGATTTTTCGATCCCGTTCACGGCTCCGCTCCTGATATTGCTGGAAAAGGGTTGGCCAACCCCATCGCAGCTATTCTCACAGCCAAGATGATGTTGGAATATTTGAATGAAATGGAAGCGGCCAATCTCTTATATCAGGCTGTTAAGAAAAATCTGGCTGAGAAGAAGGTTAGAACCATTGATCTTGGCGGACGCTCAAAGACGAATGAGGTCGGAGATGATATTGTAAGAGCCCTCCGGACACTCTGATTTCGCCTTCCCGCTTCTATCTTTTTCGTCTGAAATGAGGGCGCCTGAAGTCGCCCCTACCCACCGTCTTCAGCTAACGTGTTTCTTCATCGACTGGCTAATTTCCTCAGCGGTTTTCTTAATCTCCGAAATCGCTCGGTCCATTTTTTGGTCGTTGAGACTTGAAGTAAATCCCACCGCCCAAATTGCAGCCACAGGAGGGGAAGCCGTGTGAATGGGGGCTGCAACCGCTCTGACCCCGAGCATATACTCCTCATCGTCAATGGCATAGCCTCTTTTTCTCGTCTCCTCCACTTCTCTGAGAAACTTTTTTTGATCGACGAGGGACTTGGGAGTGAATTTGACCAAGCCTAATTTCAGAACAATCTCTTTAGCCTTTTTCTCATCAACCAGAGAAAGAAAGACCTTCCCTGTTGCTCCGGCGAGCAGCGGGAGTTTTGTCCCAGGGGGTGAGGTAATCTTCATCTCACGATGAGATTCCACCACCTCTAAAATGGTTACATGGTCTCCATTGAGAATCCCCAGGAAGACCGTCTCCCCTACCCTTTCCATCAATCGTTCCATCGGCACCCTGGCGACATCCCGGAGTTCAATCCTCACATAAGTTCTTCGGCCCAGTTCTAACAAGCTGTATCCAAGATTGAACCTCTTATCTACGGGATCTCTAACGAGGACTCCCAAGCCCTCAAGCCCCATTGTAATCCCATGAACGGTGCTTTTTCCCATGCCCAATTTCTTTGCCAGCTCACTCACCCCCAAACCCGAGGGGGAATCCGCAATCGTCTGGAGAATCTTGAATGCCTTTTGAACAGAGGGAGCAAAATAACCCGTCTTTTTCATTCGTTCACCATAATGAACTCTTAGCAAAAAGTAACAGATTCTTTCTCCTTTTGTCAATATACCCCTTAAAGTATTCTTGAAGTCCGTCGCCCACACGGCGAATGCAATTCCCTATCAGACCCAGAACCAAGTTCAGGGCAACAATGGAATTGGCCTCTGCTGTTATGCTGAACTCGGTTCAGCATCTCATGGGAAAGGGTTTCGATGAGACGTCGGGAAATCTTTTTTCCATAAATCTTGACAGGATAAAAAGATATGCTATGATTAAGTCACTTCTTGCTTGTTCACTCTAAAGAACTCTTTCTTTTCGCCTTGTCTTTCGCTCTTTGAGAGGGGGAGACTTCATCAGATCAGCAGGAAGGGGGATGTAAACACGAGCATGGGGAAAGAGTCTATTTATCCCATAAGAAACGTGAGGTGTCTCAGGCCTCAACAAGAATGGAAGGAAATTCCGGCTATTTATCTCTATCTTGCGGGAATGGGAGCCGGCGCTTATGTGATTGGTACCCTCCTCAACTGGTTTGTTCAGCCTACCAGGGGTCTATCGATTTGGGGGTTGCCCTTCGACTCTGCAAAAGCCGCTATTTTGTGGGGGCCCCTTCTGGTCGCCATCGGTGCTCCTTTCCTCATTTTAGATCTAGGTATCAAGAGGAGATTCTTATATGCCTGTCTGAACCCAAGAACCTCTTGGGTGGCTCGGGGCTTTCTTATCCTCGCCATTTTCATTGTATTGGGAGTGGTTCTTTTGGCAAAATCTGCTTTCCCTTTCAAATGGCTCCATGCTGAGTCTCCCTTCTGGATTGTCCCCGAGGTCGTCACCCTCGCCTTTGCATTTGCCACCGCCCTGTACACAGGCATTCTTTTGAAGGCGACCAAATCGATCCCCTTATGGAATACCAATCTTCTTCCGCTGCTCTTTCTGGTTTCAGCACTGTCAACCGGATCCATGGCCATCATCCTTTCCACCCTTGGAACTGGCCTTCTCTCGAGTCAGGGTGAGGCGCTTAAATTCTTGATGCGCGGGGAACAGATTCTCGTCGTACTCGAAGGAATGGTGCTTTATTTCTTCCTTTTTCAGAGGTATAAAGCCGCCGAACAGGGAAAGGATTCGGTTCGTCTTCTTCTGTTTGGAGATATGAAACTGATCTTTTGGGGAGGAATCGTTCTCCTTGGCTTCATCTTTCCTTTGATTCTTGAGGCCATTGCCTCGTTCTCCCCCGGAAGTATAACGTTGATCTTCACCGCCGGGGTCCTCCTTCTTTGCGGGGGCTTTTTTCTCCGCCTGGGAGTCCTCCAAGCGGGTATCAAGGATCGGATTCCGATGATTCGGTTGATGGAAATCCAGTATGATTTGGTTAAGAATCCAAATCATAATTCGTAAAGATCAAGGTTTATTAGGATATGAAGCACCAATCACCAAATCCCAATTTCCAAATAAGCTCCAAATTCCAACATCAAACGACCAAAACTTTCTTCTTTTCTAATTTGGTGCTTGGAATTTATTTGGAGTTTGGTGCTTGGAACTTGGAATTTTGATTGCACTTGTGGCTCACGCTCTCGCGCAACCCTTATAGGAAAAGGGGCTTAAAATGGAGCAAAAGGTATTAGTGGTCGATCAGCAAAAGTGCACCGGATGCCGCCTCTGTGAGCTGGTCTGTTCCGTGCAGCACACTGGCGCAAGCAATCCGAGCCGGTCCCGTATCAGGGTGGTGAAATGGGAGCATGTGGGGATCTACCTTCCTATGATCTGCAATCACTGTGAAAAGGCCTACTGCGTTGAGGTCTGTCCGACCAAGGCCTGTCATCGGGAACCCGAAAACAATAACCGGGTAGTGATCGACAAAAATCTATGCATCGGGTGCAGGACTTGTGTCGTCGCCTGTCCTTTTGGTCACCCATTCTTTGACGTTCAGGATCGGGTGACGGTGAAGTGCGACTTTTGTGATGGGGATCCTAAGTGCGTCGCCTTCTGTGAACCGAAGGCAGTCACTTATGTCGATGCCGATAGGATTGAGGTGACCAAGAAGCGAGAAGCCGCCAACAGATTTATCGAATCGATAAAACAGTTGAGGTAGCGAGTGGAATCCTCTGTAGGGAACGCATATATGCGTTCCCTACCCATGGAAAAAAATAAGACATGCCTGTCAAGGTACATATTCACATCACACACCGCCGATTTACCAACGGCCAGGATATGGTCATCGTAGAGGGAAATACGGTTGGGGAGTGTCTGAACCAATTGGTCAAACAGTACCCTGGGATGGAGAAGGCGTTGTTTGCCAAGAAGGACAAACTGCTCAATGTCGTTGAGATTTTTGTAAATAATGTAACCGCCTACCCCAATGAACTCACCAAACCCGTCAAGGATGGGGACGAAATCAACCTTCTTGTGATGCTTGCAGGAGGATAAGACGACACATGAACCTCTGTAGCCGCAACCTTTAGGTTGCGTCTTATACGCAGGCTAAAGCGTTCGACTGAGCTCACGCCGAAGTCCTGCGGCTACAAATGATTTTAAAAAAATGATGGTTTCGTAAAAAGTCTGAAAAGGGATTTTTTGTCATTCCTGCGGAAGCAGGAATCCAGTATTTTCATGTAGTTAGAATTCCCTGGATTCCCGTTTTCACGGGAATGACGACTTTTTACGACTTCATCAAAAATTGTCTAACTTGGGATTTAGAAAACGGAGGACATAAGAAAAGGGGCTGGCATCAAACCAGCCCCTGTACAAATCGCAGACCATTGGATATTACGCAACCTAAAGGTTGCGCCTACAAAACCTTTCTATTCGCAGACGAAACTAATTCACCTTAGCGTGATTCTGACTCTAAGGCGATCGCCTGCCTTTGAGCGGCAGTGATCTTTTCAGCCGCTGCCCTCTTCTTGGCAATACTTACCCGGTCCGCATCCACATAATCCACTGCTTTAACTTCACAGAAACGAACGCACTGCGGATCTCCGTCACAGAGATCGCACTTAAAATTCTTTCGATCCATAACGCTGAAATTCATTGCTCCAAAGGGGCAAACCGCCACACAGGAACGGCAGCCAATGCAGATATCATGATTGACCACCACCCGGCTGAGTGACTCGTCGCGGGTAATTGCCTTCACAGGACAAACGATCATACAGGGGGCATCCTGACACTGCTGACAGGACATCGGAACATAGATCCCTTCTGACTCCCATTTCATAACTTTTATCCGGCTTCGAGCAGGATTGGATACGCCATCATGGAAAACCGAACAGACGAGCTCACAGAGCCTGCAGCCGGTGCACTTTTCAGGACTGATCGCAAGAACTTTACCCATCGGTTCCATTAACTTGTTCTCCTTTCGTTACCCCCCACCCACCCCTCCCCCTCAAGGGGGGATGGCAACGGTGGGGATGATATCGTTACAGCAGGTGGGAGGGTTCCTTATCCAGGCCAAGCCTCTTGAGCGTCTCTGGCTTCGGAACGCCGTTCTGGTCAAGGCCCTTATATTCGTAGAATTCGTCGACCATCTTCCTGAATTTTTCCCGATCGATCACCCTGCCGACAACGTCGGGCGCACCTCTTCGGGTGGGCTCATCAAAGTATCGGTGATTGAGCATATCACCCCTGTAAAGATCTTCCCGTTTCAAACCTTCACGGAGGTTGAAGAGCCGCTCCATCATATTGCACCGCTCAGCAACCTCCCAGATTTCCCGGGGGGTAAGCTCCAGCCCGGTATTGTAATAAAGCACTTTAGACCAGTCTTCAAAGTTGGGAAGCGTTGCACCCAGGAAGGTCGTGTGATACTTACAGATCCCAAGACAATCCACCCCCATATAACAATTTTCTTGCCAAAAGACCTGCCATGGCTTGCCGATGTATTCCGTATGCTCCGAACTCAGCGGGCCGTCATAGGGAACCGGGCTACTGTAAATCTTCCTCAGCACATCCACGGGCAGATGGTATAGATCAATTGCGGGTCGACTTCTTAAGTGGTCTGAGCCGCGCGAAGCGGTAGCAATATTAAGAGCAAGGGCAGGGGTTGCGCGCTCATCAGAGTGAAGATTGCTCACTCCTTTGACCTGAATCAGGTAGTCAAAAGAATCTTTCCCAATTCTCTCAGAGGCAATAATCCCTCCCTCGGCCAAGGTATCACCCAACCAGCCCTTTCTAAAGCAGATCCGTTCGATCATCTCCAGCAGTGCCTCACTACTGCCAAACCGCAATTCTAAGCCATCGGTCTCCTTGTTCGTGAGAATTCCCAGCTCATAGAGCTCCATCGCCCAAGAGATGAGGCTTCCGATTTCGAGGTTGTCCACCCCCCATTGATCGACCAAGTGATTCGCCGTCAATAGGGTTTCGAGGCTGGGGATATCTGGTTCAGAGCAAAAAGCACCCTGGGAAGTATACTCCGGACCCTCATCATACTTTCCTGCGTAAGGTCCGGTCGGAATCTTATACTTAGCCCGGCAGTGGACCTGGCAACCGAAGCAACCCGTCATATGGTAGGGCCCAATCGTTTCTGTAGCGTTATCATCAATCGATTCCGGCTCGATTTCATCGCAATAGAGCTGCTGGTTATACTGGAAGTTTCTGGTTCGAACCCCGCCCCAGGAGTTGGTCGCTCCCCAAATGAATGGGGTTCCGAGGGCCCCCTGGGTCTGGTTGACCTTCGCGCTTGTAATTTGATCAATAAAGCGTTTGTTGTATTCGAGTGCTTCTTTTGGATAGGCGATCTTTATATCCATGGTGCCACGGGCAGCAACGGCCTTCAAATTTTTTGAGCCCATGACTGCTCCCATCCCGGTCCTTCCACCAGAATTCTTGATTCCGGTCATCACATTCGCATACCTTACCAGATTTTCCCCCGCCGGACCGATCACCAAACTCTTGATATCCTCATCCCCTAGCTCCTCTCGGATCGCCCATTGGGTGTCTGTGACCGTTTTTCCCCAAATGTTTTTTGCATCGCGGATCTCAATCTTCCCATTGTGGATCCACAGGTAGACAGGTTTTTGCGCCTTGCCCTTGATGACAAGATGATGAAACCCTGCCCAGGCTAACTCAGGAGTAAAGAAACCTCCCATGTTAGAGCTTCCTAACATCCCTCCCAACGGAGATTTGGCCATCACGTGGCATCTGGAGGTTGCCGAGGCCAAAGTGGCAGTTAAAATTCCACCGCTCACCATCAAGGTATTGTCAGGCCCAAGGGGGTCACACGCTTTTTTCGTATGATTGTAAAGCAGGTAGGCATCCAGCCCCCTGCCTCCCAGGAATTTTTTCCGGATTTCGATCGGAATAGGCTTGATTTCAATCTTGCCGGTGGTGAGATCAATGTACGCTATCTTCCTATTTAGGGCCATCTTTCCTTTCCTCCTTCATTTTTCTTTCAAATGCCTCTTGTGCTAATCTTGTGTCCACATCCCATACGGGACCTCTGATCCGGGGAAAACCGTCTTTGACCCAGGCGATACGCCATTCCATACCACAACGGGGACATTTCACTTGCTTTGCCCCGGGCTCTGGCGTAATTCTTCCCATACAACTGGGATTATGGCACCTCACCTGGCCATAGGTACGAGTCTTACGCAGGGATTCAGCTGTTGAAAGGCCTTGTTTCTCGTTTCCCATAACAACCCCCTTTCTTAATGCCAAGAAACAATGATCGCTCGGTTTCGGGACCGCGCCCGCTACCCATCATGTTCACAATACTGAACAGACAGTAATCCTGAACCTTGGACATAACAAACTAATATCCTACATTTATCCATCTGTCAAGGGTAAGGTTGATTTTTGAACCATTTTCCTATGCGAGTGGGGTTCACAATAGTGAACAGAAAGATCGTGGGATGCGGGAGGCTCGCCTGCAAGATCGGAGGCAGACAGGCATTCCCCCCAGACTCGAATTTACCTTCCTTTGAGCAACGTGTGGGCCACTACCATCCGTTGAACCTGATTTGTTCCCTCGAAGATCTGGATCACCTTTGCATCTCTCATCATTCGTTCAACCGGATGATTTCTCGTGAGTCCTTCCCATTCCAGGATCTGGACGGCTTCGGTCGTTACTTTCATGGCAATATCAGAGGCAAAGTATTTCGACATGGCTGAAAACATCTGGACCGGGGTCCCTTTGACCTTTTCGTCCATCATTCTCGCAGATTTGTAAACCAAGGCTCTGGCGGCCTCAATCTCCACGGCGAGTTCGGCTAACTTTGATTGAACTCCTAACGCCCCGTTCTTGCTCCTAAACCATCCCTTCTCTCTGCCTTTTTCAACGAGATAGTTTAAAGCCCCTTGTGCCAATCCCACGGCCTGAGCACCGATGGCTGGCCTCGAACGATTCAACGTTCTCATCATAAGCCACCAACCCACCCCCTCATCTCCGATCCGTTGGGAGATTGGCACCTTCACATCTTCCAAGACCACTTCCGTGGTATTCGAGCCTCGGATTCCCATTTTTTCTTCTGTCTTCCCAACAGAAAGACCCGGTGTCCCCTTTTCGATCACAAAACCTGTGATCCCCTCCATCTTCTTTTCATGACTCGTCACGGCAAAAACCGTGTAAAGGTCTGAGACGCCACCATTCGTGATAAAACATTTCCTGCCGTTCAGGACATAGTGGTCGCCGCTCAGAATGGCTTTGGTTCGGATCGAAGCCGCATCGGATCCTGCCTCAGGTTCCGTAATGCAGAAACAGATCAAACCCTTCTCCTTGGACAATTTCGGTAGAAACTTTTTCTTCAGTTCCTCGGATCCTCCCAAGACAAGAGGCATTGTTCCAACCGCTTGAACGATTACGAGGAGTGAGGAGGAGGCGCAGTAGATCGCCATCTCTTCGGCCACCATGCAGAAGGAGGTAATGTCACCATCCATTCCCCCATATTCTTTCGGGATGATAAGGCTCAAAAATCCTTCCTGCGCGAAGACGTCGACGATATCCCAGGCAAATTCTCCCGTTGCATCGATCTCCGCTGCCCGTGGGGCGACAATATTCTTGGCCACTTCCCTGGCCTTTTTTCTCCAACCCTCTCTCATCTGTTCGATATCATTCATTATCTACTCCGCGGATAAGAACTGAACTACCCTCGCCTTGAAGGCGAGGGGTTTTTACCATCCCCGAAGGGGACACCAATAACTCACATCCCGAAATCGTTAGATCCTGAACTTGATTCAGGACCTGGTTCGGGATGACAAGGAAGAATAGCCTCCCGTTGTCATGCTGAATTCATTTCAGCATCTCTACTGGCGTTTTGGGAAAGGCCCTCCCGATAGGCGGCCACAGAGGGCCGCCTCCTACAATTTCTTTGAATATTGCCATTTGTTATATCGACAATCTTTTGTCAATATCAACTCCTTACTTAAGGGCCTTCTTAGCCTAAACCTCAACCTTACCCTCTAAATTGACCTACATACTCGATCCGCCCGAGACTTCTACGGTGGCTCCTGTCATAAAACTTGCCTCGTCCGATGCCAAAAAAGCCACGACACTGGCCACCTCCTCCGGCTGGCCAATGCGTCCTAAAGGCGTACGCTCAATGATCATATTTCGATATTTCTCAGCCATCTTGGCAATGGTGGGGGTCAAAATCAACCCTGGAAGAACAACATTCACATTGATCTGGTAACGACCCAGTTCTCTGGCCACGCTTTTTGTGAGGCCAATGATCCCCGCCTTTGCGGCACTGTAACTGATTGCCGCGACCCCCCCGCTTTTTGCATAGATGGAAGAAATGTTAATAATTTTACCATAACGGTTTTCGATCATGTGAGGGGCAACAGCCTGGATGCAGTTCAAGGTTCCTTTCAAATGGACATTCAACACAGCATCCCAATCTTCTTCCTTCACTTTCAAAAGGGTGGCGCCTCGATCGAACCCTGCGTTGTTGACCAGAATATCGATCCTCCCCCAGGTCTTCAATACTTCGCTCACCATGTTCCGAACCTGATTTTGATTCGCTACATCGACCTTCATCAACAGGGCTCTCCTCCCTAAGGCCCCCACTTCTTTCTTCGTCTGATTCCCTGTCTCAGGATTCCACTCGGCAATGACGACATCTGCTCCTTCCTCAGCCATCTTCAGCGCGATGCTTCGACCGATGCCCTGCCCTGCTCCGGTTACGATCGCCTTTTTACCCTTGAGTCTCATTGCTTCACTTCAGAATTAGATCACTCTGCCCCCTCGCCTTGCGGGCGAGGGTCGCTCAGACAGAGATAAAAGCGCGGTTTATTCAATATCCTTTTTTCAAAAAAAATGCAAGATCTCAAAGGCTCTAAGGAACATCTCTTTTCCCATCACGTAAAAAAGAGGTTTAGTCTTTCATAAAAAGATTGACAATACGAAATGATATTGGGTATGTTACGATAACTCATAACAGTGATGGGGCTGTTGTGAGATAACCCAATTTTGAAAGGAGGTATTAAAGATGGAACAGAAGAGACTATTGATTGTGGTAGGGATTCTTTGCTTGGGGCTCACGGTAGCTGTTTTACCCTTCGGAGGCGCTTATGCTCAACCTAAGGTGATAAGCCTAAAATTTGCCAACTACTTCCCTCCTGTCGCGAAACAAACTCTGATAGGGAACGAATTTATTGAAGAAATAGAGAGGCGCACGGCTGGAAGGGTGAAGATCACCTATTATCCCGGTGGCACATTACTTACTGCTCCAGCGATGGCCGATGGCATCATTAAGGGAATCGCCGATATGGGCTATACTCATGTTGAATATAGCCCAGGTCGCTTCCCCGTAACCGAGGTCTGTGATATGCCTCTCGGCTATCCCAGTGCTTGGGTAGCTACCCATTGCATGAATGACTTTTACCAAAAATTTAAACCCAAGGAATGGGGTGTACTGCATCCGCTCTGGTTCAATAGCAGTAACCCCGGTCTTATCATCTGTAAGAAGCCAGTCCGAAAGCTGGAAGACCTGAAAGGGTTAATCATCAGAGCCCCAGGCCGAGTCGGTGACGTCATGAAGGCACTGGGTGGAACTCCAGCCCCCACACCCATGATGGAAGTCTACGAGGCGATAGCTAAGGGTGTGAACGACGGGGTATTTACCCCCTACGAGACGCTCAAGACCTTCAGATTTGCTGAAGTAGTAAAATATACGACCGTATCCTGGCAGGTCGGCAGCGTCTACGCCTTTTACGTGGCAATGAACAAGGACACCTGGAAAAAGCTGCCTCCTGACATTCAAGCTGTCTTCACTGAGGTCAGCGGAATATTCAGGGAGAGGTATGCTCTGATGTGGAATTCGATAGACTTTGAAGGGTTGGAGTTTGCCAAGTCCAAGGGTGTGGAACTGATTGAACTCTCACCAGAAGAAGAAGTCCGATGGAGGAAGGCTGCTGAGCCGGCAATGGATGGCTATGTGAAGGAGATGGTTGGTAAAGGGCATAAAGAGGATGAGATTAGAGGCTGGATTAAATTCCTCCGCGAGCGAATTGACTATTGGACCAAGAAGCAGATTGAATGGAGAATCCCGTCACCGACCGGGCCTAAAGAGATGAGACCCGAATCAATTTTGAGGTAATCTTTTTTCCAACCCCTGAATTTGGGTGCGGGGTAAAACCCGCACCCAAATCTGGGGAATACAGCAAGATTCGTAACAGTTTAGCTCTTAGAAAGACCTATCTGCTGTTTCAATTATTCTGTCATTCCCGTGAAAACGGGAATCCAGGACCTGGAGACTAAAATCTGGATTCCTGCTTCCGCAGGAATGACAAGCTTTATTTGCCAGCCCTTTTATCATTTTTCAAAGGGCTAAATTAATACCAAGATTGTAAAAGGTTGAATTTTGCCACTATGCTAAGCAAATTTGAAAAATTCAATCGTCGGTTAAGCGGCTGGCTTGAGTGGTTAGGGGTCATAGGGCTTCTGGTCATGATGTTCACCACGTGCACTGATGTTTTCTTGGCAAAATTTTTTACCCTCCCAATCCAAGGTGCTATTGATGTTGTCCAATTTTCCCAGTTAATAGCCATTGCCTTCGCCTTACCGATATCACTCATTTTAGGCCGTCATATCCAAGTAGACATTTTTATCTCAAGCCTGTCAAAGCGTATCCAAGGGATTATCGACAGCATTGCTTCTCTTCTCGGATTAGCTTTCTTCATTACCGTTGTTTGGCAGCTCTATGGTCTTGGTCATTCATTTCAGACAGCGGGTGAAAGGAGCATGTCCCAATTACGCTTTGTTCTTTTCCCTTTCCCCTATGCTATTGCTCTGGGCAGTATCCCGGTTTGTCTGGTGTTTTTACAAAGGTTTATTAGCTCTCTAACTCGGATGGTCAAAGGATGAGTGAAATTACGGTAGGTGTTATTGGTACTATTGTACTCATGGTTCTTTTTCTTATTAGAGTGCCAGTGGCTTTCAGTATGGCTATAGTGGGGTTTGTTGGTTTTGCCTATCTGACTAACCTTGAGGCCGGATTTAGCATTCTCGCCCGAGATATCTTCGAACAGTTTTCTTCTTACCCATTGAGTTGTATCCCAATGTTTATACTTATGGGTTGCTTTGCCTTCTCAACGGGAATTGGCAAAAGGCTCTATGATACCACTTATGCCTGGGTGGGCCATGTTCGCGGTGGGCTCATTATGGCTACAGTACTTGCCTGCGCTGGTTTTGGGGCGATCTGTGGGTCATCGGCGGCCACGGCGGCTACAATGGGCAGGATCGCCATTCCGGAAATGAAGAAGTATAATTACGATGATACATTAGCCACGGGTTCGGTTGCTTCTGCCGGGACACTTGGTATCATGATCCCACCAAGCACTGTCTTCCTCGTTTATGGAATTTTGACTGAACAGTCCATAGGTAAACTTTTCATCGCTGGTGTATTGCCTGGAATACTCCTTTCCCTGCTCATGATGATCACCGTAGCTATTCTCTGCTGGCGCAATCCTGCCATCGCCCCCCCTGGGGTTCCAACGAGTTGGAAAGGGAAGATAAGATCACTGACGGGGGTGATTGAGACTCTGATTCTGTTCCTTTTCGTCATTGGTGGGTTATTTCTTGGCTGGTTCAGCCCCACTCAGGCTGGGGCGATCGGAGCTTGCGGTACCTTACTGATCGGCTTAGTCAGACGGCAGCTCGGCTGGCGAGGATTTTTCGAGGCTGTGAAAGATGCCTTACAGACATCCTGTATGGTTATATTCTGTATCACCGGAGCCACAGTCTTTGGTCACTTTATGGCGGTATCAAGGATAACCTTTGAATTGGCTGACTGGGTTGCGGCACTTCCTTTCTCTCCAAAGATTATAATGGGGGCAATAATCTTCTTTTATTTTTTGGGCGGCACCTTTATGGATTCCATGGCGCTGATCGTGCTTACCATCCCTATCTTTTTCCCCGTCGTTATTCGCCTTGGCTTTGACCCAATATGGTTTGGAGTGATCATAGTCTTGATTGCCGAGATGGGAGTCATCTCGCCGCCAGAGGGGGTAAATGTATTTATAATTAAATCGATTGCTCCAGAGGTACCTCTTCAAAGCATCTTTAAGGGTGTACTACCCTTCATTGCTGCAATGATTGTTTGTACAATTATAATTATGATTTTCCCTATCATCGCCACCTATTTACCAAGCTTTATTACCTATTAGGACTGACAAGATATCCTACTCAATCTTGCCCTCTTCCCTCAGTCTCTCCCTAATCACCTCCCTCAAGCGTTTCTTATCCACCTTTCCCACAGGAGTGAAAGGTATCTCCTCGAGGATCTCGACCCGCTCAGGGAAATATAGAACGGAGGCCTTTCTCTCCTTCAGGCAGGCGACGATCTCTTCAAGAGAGACCTTCGCGTCCCCCTTAGGCTTTATAAAAACACAGACCCTTTCTCCAAGCATGCGATCAGGCATCCCGACGGCCGCCACCTGTGCCACCTTGGGGTGGCTGCTGAGCAGTTCCTCCACCTCCTTGGCGCTGATATTTTCGCCGCCCCGAATGATGATATCTTTTCTTCGCCCGGTCAGAATCAGGCGTCCCTCTCTGTCAAATTTTGCAAGATCGCCCGTTCGGTAAAAGCCATCGGCCGTAAATGCCTCGCGATTCTCCGCTCCCGATTTATAGTAGCCCCGAAAGATGCAAGGGCCCCTGGCCACTAACTCGCCCTCCTCCCCCGCCGGGAGGGGCTGACCACTCCCATCAATTACTTTGAAATCATCGTAGGGACAGATCGGCCATCCCACCGTATGAAGCACTACCTCTTCCGGATCTTCCCATCGCGTTTGGGCGCAAGGACCCTCCGAACTTCCGTAGACATTGTAGAATTTGCATTTCAGCCTGCTATAGACCTTTCGAATCGTATCAGGGGGCATGGGGGAGCCCCCGGTGGCAATCACCTTGAGCGAGGAAAGATCGTATCGATCAAGCTCCGGGTCATCGACCATCTGTTGCACCTGAGCGACGGCGAGGATGGTCGTTGTCACTTTCTCCTTCTCGATTGCCTCCAGAATATCTCTGGGTTGCGTCGAGGGAATCATCACCACCTTCCCCCCTGTCAGGAAGGATGGATTCAGTGAAACCTCAATCGCCATGTTATGCGTAATGGGTGTGGCGATGAGCGTGATGTCATGGGGGCTTCGCTGCCAAGCCTTTGCCCGATGTTCGACGTTGCAGATCCAGTCATTATGGGTCCTTGGAACGATCTTTGGAAGGCCAGTGGTTCCACCTGTTGGCATGAGATGGCAGACCTCGTTTGGATCTGGCCGAACGGACAGAAGATGATTCCGCGGATACCTGTCCAGATCCACCCCCCTCAAAAGCTCCAAAAAGGAGAGCGTTCCTTCAGGCAAGGGCCCTACCTTCCCCTCGGAGGGAGCTATCACGAGAAAGTGCTTCAAGAAAGAGGAGCGTGAGCGAATGGCTTCAACCATTGGCCTGTAATCCATCTTTTCAAACCGAAGAGGAACAATCCAGGCTTTGGCCTCCGTTGTTTGGCAGAAATGCTCAATCTCCCTCTCAGAGAACCGCGGAATGCACATGACGGGGATAGCACCCATTTTATGGAGGCCATAATAGGCGTAAACGAATTCCGCCCAGTTCGGAATCTGGAGGAGTATCCGGTCGAGTTTCCTGAGACCCAGCTCGATAAACGCGATGGCCGCTCGGTCTGTCCACTCCTTTAGTTCGTGGTAGGTCAGCCTCACATCACCCGCAACCAGGGCCTCTTTATTCGGGTAGAGGTCACAGGTCCGGTCGAGCATCTCACCCAGGGTCAGCCCCGACCACCACTTGTTCTTGGAGTAAAGCTCAACGAGCTCCTTTGGAAAAGGATTGGTCCCTTCGAGCGCCATCTTTTTCCCCAGCAAATGAAGAAATGTCTTATGGGAATGGAGGTAAATATAGTATTAATTTTTACTATTTCCCATGTCAAGTAGAAAAAAAGAGGTTGGTGGAAAGAGGGGACAGAGGGGAGGCTGCAAGAGCCTCCCCTGCGATTTCAAATATCTTTCCAGTTGGGTTTTCGCTTCTCCAAAAAGGCCTTGAGGCCTTCCATAGCATCGCCCGTCTTCATGAGCCGATCCAAGTAGATTTTTTCAATCGTCTTAAGGCCTTTATCCACATCATCATTGAGACCTGCGAGCGTCGCCTCTTTCGCCAATTTCAAAACGATCCTACTTAATTTCTTAAACTTTCCAATAAATCCATTGACCTCATCGGCAAGGGAAGCCTCCGGAACCACCTTGTTGATCAAACCCATGGAGAGGGCTTCCTGGGCACTGATGATATCTCCTGAAAGAATCAACTCCATGGCCTTCTTCCGTCCGATCATTCTCGGGAAGATCAGGGCGGCGATCGGAGGGAAGACTCCGACCTGTATTTCGGGTTGTCCAAATTTCGATTTGTCAGTCGCAATCACCATATCGCAGTAGAGAGCCAGTTCGCATCCTCCTCCCAAGGCAGAACCGTTTACGACAGCAATGGAGGGGACCTCCAGGGCGTCCATCAATCGAAACATTTTGTGGAAGACCTCAATCATCTTATAGACCAGATCACCGAGATGTTCTCCGACATCGACACCTGCGGAGAAGGCTTTCCCAGCCGCCTGGATGACCAGGAGCTTCAGTGATTTCTCTTTCTTCAACCCCTCGAGATAATCATTGATCTCCTCCATCATCTCGATATTCAGTACATTGAGTGGAGCCCGGTTCAAGGTCAGGGCAGCCACGCCTTCTTTAAGTTCTGTCTGAATATGTTTGTATGCCATTGGTCTCACCTCCCGTCGCCCTGGACCCCACATGGTTCAGGGAAAAAACACCCTTTGGGCAAGGAAATATTATCAAGCCCAAAGGGTGTAATGTTTTTTGAATCATTCAATCAAAATCCTTACTTCTTCTGAGGTTTTCCCAGCACTTCCTCAAAGAATTTCTCATCCACGAGTTTGCCTTCGGCAATATTCTGGCGATACTTGATGAAGTCGATCGTATCCACACCCGTGATCTTCTTCGTATTGAAGGCACCGAACCCAAGGAAGGCTTCTCCCATCATATTTGCTGCGAGCCAGTGTCTGTTCGGGTTCTTCATTTGATCCCAGAAAAACTTCTTCTTATTTCGGATGCCGTCGATGGACATCATCAGACAGCCGGGGAAGAGATTTGCAAAGGTCCAGCAGATCTTCTCCACTTCGGCGTCAAGCAGGGAGAAATCGAACTCATTATTCTTAAGTTTATTGTTCACCCACTCTCGTGCCTGCTTGAATTCGTCGCCTGTCTTGAACTCACCGTATACCAACTCACCGTCCTTCACGTAATCATCTGTAATAATCTGTGGGTTGCGTACCCATTTGCCCTTATCATCCTTGAGAACAGGAACGCACCTTGTGATGAGTCCCTTTCGCCACATTTTGTAGGCAGACCACATCTCACAGCTGATGCAGCTCCACATCGCATCTTCGATGCTCAGGTACCAGGGAAGGAAGTCAGAGGCACCGCCCACAGGGGCTGACCCATGGCGGGGACCAGCCTGTCCAAAAATCGCAAGGTCTGAGGCAATCGAGAGGTCACAGGCCGTCCCGATTTCCTGTCCTCCAGCCACCCTCATCCCATTGACGCGGCAGATCACAGGTTTCTTACACATGAGGATGGCATCAACCATGTTATTGAAAAGCTCCATGTAAGCCCCATACTCCTCCGGCCGCATACTGTAATACTCTGAATACTCTTTGGTATTTCCGCCCGTACAGAAAGCGTAAGGGCCAGTGCCGGTAAATACAACGGCCACAATCGAGCGATCCGTGGACGCATTCTCCATACCAGCGATAACACCCTTCACCATCTCCGTCGTATAGGAGTTGTACTGAGCAGGGTTATTGAGTCTGATCCAGACATTATAGAGGCCCTGAATGACATTGCCCTTTGGATCCTTCAAAGGCTTTTTCTCATAGACCACACACGGCGCCTCTGTCCCCCAATGCTCTTTGCTATGACGATCGTGAAATTTAATTTCATGTTCCCTCGGCATCCACTCTAATGCCATAAACATTCCTCCTTTCTATTTTTAAAATTGACATCCTAACCCCCCCACCCCCCCCTTTGGCAAAGGGGGGGAGAAAGGGGGATTTTATGCCTAAAAATCAGGTGTCAGAACCATTCTCTTCGCCGGAGAACCCGCTTTATGGACTTCGTCGAAAACCGAAGCAATTTGGCTCATCGGTCTTGTCTCCACGAAAGGAGCGATATCGATCCTCTTCGACAGGACCATATCCAGCACGATCGGATAATATTCGGGCAGACATCCCCAGGTGCCGATCATCTCGGCGTCAAACGCCATAAGCCGAGAGATGCTATACTCATTCTTGGCCATCCCAAATCCGATGAGGACAAGCTTTCCCGTGAAAGAGAGCAGTTCCAGCGCAATGTCCTGTCCCGCCTTCGTCCCCGTGACCTCAAAAATCTTCCAACCGAACCCAGCCTCCAGACCGTTCTTCTTGCAGATATCTCGAAACTCATTACGGATGTCCTTGATCTGTTTGTCTTGTGAGCTGATTACAAAATCGGCTCCGTATTTCAAGGCCCTTTGTAATTTTTCAGGATTTCTTGCGATCCCAATCACCGTCTTTGCGCCCAAGGCCTTTGCTGTCTGAGCCATGTAAACCCCGACACCTCCGGTGACGCCGATGATGATGACATTATCTCCAGGCTGAAGGTCTGCCCTCCTTGCCGCCTGGAAGGGTGTCGTCACCGCGTCCGCAACTACTGCCAGGTGCTCCAATGGAATATTTCCACGGTTTCTGACCTCGCAGAGATCGATGGAAGGCACAGGAATGTGGCTGGAAAAACCGCCATAGGCCCCTAAACTGTTCCCGGGCATCTTCTGGGCCAGACAGCGATTTCCCCTTCCCGTTTTGCAAAGCAGGCATTGCCGGCAGGGCATCACCGCAGGGATAATAACCTCCTTTCCAATCCATTTCTCATCCCCGGCAACGACGGTCCCGCTGATCTCATGGCCAAGGGTTAAGGGTGGTTTCGACACGGTGGGCACTCCATCGTAAAAGTAACCCAAGTCGGTGTGGCAGACACCGCACCCCGCCACCTTCACTAAGACATCTCCCGGTCCTAAGGTTGGAACCGGAATGGAGGCCCTCGCTAACTTCCCAGGGATGACCTCTCCTGTGTCCTTATTTTTGGCGGTTGGCTGAACCATTTGCCACGTTTCAATCTTTTCAGGTATTGTTGCCATACATTTCACCCCCTTTTCTTATTTTGGAATTCGGATTTCGGAATGCGGAATTCAGCCCTAAAGGGCTGAGTTACGTAACTCAGGGCTTTAGCCCTGAAATTCGCCACTCCGCAATCCGCAATCTGCAATTAATCAGGTCATTCCGAGCCCGCCATCCACACAAATAAGTTGCCCGGTGATATAGTTCGATTCGTCCGATGCCAAGAAAACAAAAGTGTGGGCTACTTCTTCTGGCTCCGCAAATCGACCGAGCAGGATCCTCCCCGTATAGATCTCTCTTAGCTTAGGATCTGTCCGAATCTTCTCGGTCATCTCGGTGCTCACATATCCTGGCTGGACGACATTCACTGTAATCCCATAACCTGCCAATTCCCTTGCGGCCGACTTGGTTAGTGCAACAATTCCTCCTTTTGCCGCACTGTAATTGATCTGTCCTTTTGTCCCCCATAATCCAGCAGAAGAGGTCACATTAATAATCTTTCCACTCTTTCGTTCCATCATATACTTAGAAGCCACCTGGGTGCAGAGGAAGGGTCCTTTAAGTTGGATATCGATCACCTCATCCCACTGTTCCTCGGTCATCTTATAGAGCATATTTGGTTTCGAAACGCCTGCATTATTCACCAGGATGTCAATCTTTCCAAAATTTTCAATGGCCGACTGGATGATTCTCTCGACATCCGCTTTGATGGCCACGTTGCCCTTGACCGCGATCGCCTTTCGACCCATCTCTTGAATCATTCCGACCACTTCTTGAGCAGCCTGATCCTTGGAGGCATAGTTGACGATGACATCAGCCCCCTCCTTGGCAAATGCAGCGCAGATCGCCCTTCCGATTCCCCTTCCGCCACCTGTAACAACGGCAGCCTTACCCTCCAATCGACCCATCTCCTTCTCCTTTCGTTCAGCAGGAGGACCGCTTCGCTTGGGCACCGCACCGCTCGAGGTTAGAGGTGAAATCCTTTATTCTCAACCCTTAAGTTCTGCGAAGCACGACGCTCCTGAAGGAGATCATCTCCGCTCCTTAAGCCCCGTCGGGGCGATCCTCTTTTCTTATTCAATCTTCAATTCGAGATTGATCATGTCCCCTCCCCGGTCAAAGCCCATGGCACGGAAAAACTTGAGGAGGTCCCAATCACTCCAATTCACCAAAGTATAGACGACGCTCACACCAATGGCCTTCACATTCTTGATAAATTCCTCACCTAATCTCCTGGCAACTCCCCGATGCTGATAGGCTGGATCGACCCCAATGGTGCTGATCCAGCCAATCGTATCCGGGACCCCAAATTCCCAGCCGCTCACCTCACCCAAGATGAATCCGATCACTTTCCCTTCCAAATCGGCGACCAGACAGGAACGGGGATATTGAACAACGCTGATGAATTCCACTCTCCTCTTCCAGAAATCCTGCCGCGGTCTCCCTAAAACCTTGTGATCGATTTCAACGATCGCATCCAGGTCATCAAGGGTCAAGGGCCGTATATTTATTTGATTCAGAAGTTCTTCCTCCATCACTTCTCCCTGACGTCACAGTTATTCGATAATGGCAATGACCGCTTCTGCCTCAACCTCCTGACCTGCCTTCACAGAAACTTCTTTCACTGTTCCGGTAATTGGAGCAACAATCGGCATCTCCATCTTCATCGCTTCCAACACAGCCACCTGATCATCCTCCTGCACACGATCTCCTGCTTTCACAATCACAGAAACAATCTTTCCCACCATTGGGACGGTCACCGGTGTCGCCATAACATTCTCCTCCCTGCCAATCAGATTTCTTCACCCAACAGAGTTATTTGAGACCCAACACACTCCTTGCAATGATCATCTTCTGGATATTGGATGTTCCTTCCACGATCTGATAAGACTTGGCATCCCGATAGAACCTCTCCACAGGATATTCGGATGAAAAGCCATAGGAGCCGAAGATCTTGACTGCCGTGTTTGCTGCCCGGACGGCTATCTCCGCTGCAAAATATTTTGCCGTCGAAACCTCGACGGTATTCCGAGCCCCTTTGTCCCTATTCCAGGCGGCCCGATAGACCAGCAATCGTGCGGCTTCCTCCTCCACGAACATTTCTGCAATCTGCTCTTGGATCATCTGGAAATTGGCAATGGGTTGACCGAACTGTTCCCGCTCATTCGCATAACGAACACTGTGTTCCTTGCAGGCCCGGGCCACTCCTACCGCTCTTGCTGCGCAGGAGAGCCGGGTATTGTCCAGCATAGCCATACAGATCTTGAACCCATCCCCTTTCTGACCCACCAGGCTATCTTTCGGCAGCTTGACATTTTCAAAGACGATCTCTCCAGTGGGGGAGCAAAAAAGCCCGAGCTTGGACTCAATGGCTTTTTGGGTGACCCCGGGGGCATGCATATCGACGAGAAACGCCGAAATTCCCCGATGCTTTGCTGCCCGATCCGTGAAAGCATACACGATACCGAGATCGGCTACCGGAATGCCCGAAATCCACATCTTCGTTCCATTGAGGATGAACCCGTCCTCTACCTCCTGGGCAGAGCTCTTCATGGAGGCCACATCGGATCCGGAATTTGCTTCGGTGATGGCGAAACAACCCAAAAGGTCTGCATTGATTAGTTTGGGAATCCAGCGCTCCCGCTGGGCCTCAGTCCCGAAGTTGAGCAATACCGATTGAATGGAGTTCATCTGGAGATTAAATGGGAGTCCCCACGAAGGTGAAATCCTTGCAATCTCTTCCGTCATGACCGTGGCACCAAGGTAACCGCTTTCATTCCCCCCATATTTCTCCGGTGCGATGCATCCGAAGAATCCGAGTTTGGCCATCTCCTTGACGATTTCTCGACGGAATCGGTGCTCTTTTTCATCCTCCTCCATCGTGGGTGCTATTTTTTTCTCTGCAAAATTTTTGGCCATTTCCCGCATTGCCTCTTGCTCTTCTGTTAAAGAAAAATCCATATCTTCGCCTCCCCTCCTTTAGATTGTGCAATTTATAACAAACCAATATTTTTTTGTCAACAACTTTAATTATCGGGTTCTTGTTTTTTGTAATTCTCTGTAATTATTGGCTATTTTTAATTTTAGGCCATGGGAAATTAAGTCGTTCTTGACAAGGATAATCAAATAAGCGATAAACAAAAAATGAGAATCATGGGATTAGATATTGGCTCCCATACAATAGGGGTCGCAATCAGCGATGAACTCGGAATTACTGCCCAAGCCCTGAAGACAATAAGACGGACATCGAAACAAGCCGATTTTGAAGAGATCGGAAGAATCATTAACCAGTTTCAAATTGAGAAGATTGTAGTCGGCCTTCCTCTGAATATGAACGGAACGTTGGGCAAACAAGCCGAATTGGTTCTTCGGTGGATAAGAGATCTTAAGGAAAGGGTTCATCTTCCTGTGGAGACCTGGGATGAGCGTTTCACTACCGTTGAAGCCTCAAAGGTTCTTTTGGAAGCCGACGTCTCAAGGAGGAAAAGGAGGAAGGCACTCGACAAACTGGCGGCTGTAATCATTCTCCAGGGGCACATCGATAGGGGCAAGAATTCGGATGAAAGCATTTGCTTCTAAACATAAAGCCCTTCTCATTGCCCTCGGTTTCTTTCTTCTCGGCCTGTCTGCCATCTACTGGTTTTTCTTAAGTCCTCCCTCGGGCCCATTCATGACGAAGACCATTATGATCAAGAAAGGGAGTCCCCTCCGAAAAGTCTCAATCCGGCTTGAAGAAGAAAGGATCATCCGAGATGCGAACTTCTTTATGGGAATGACCATCCTCCTCGGGAAGAAGAAAGAGATTAAGGCTGGAGAATATGAATTTCATAGCTCCATGCATCCCTGGCAGGTCTTAAATCTTCTCGCCACAGGGCAGACGAAATACCATCTGGTCACCATTGCCGAGGGATTGACTCTTTCTCAGGTCGCCCAGCTTCTCGAAGATTTAGACATTGTTGAAAAAAAAACATTCCTCGAAAAAGCCTCATCTCCTGCGCTCCTCCTCTCTTTAGGTCTTCCGTATTCCGTGGCCAGCAAGCCGGTCTCCACACTGGAGGGGTATCTCTTCCCGAGTACCTATCATCTCATGAGAGAGATGAACCCGGAGGAAATCATTCAGATCATGGTTCATCAATTTCAAAAGGTCTTCAATCAAAAATTGATCCAAAGGGCCTCCCAGTTGGGACTATCTCAACGGGAAGCCGTCATCCTCGCATCCATCATTGAAAAGGAGGCTTCCCTCCCGGAAGAGAAACCGATCGTCTCGGCAGTGTTCCACAATCGTTTAAAAAAGAAGATGCCTCTGCAGAGCGATCCCACAGTGATCTACGGGATAAAGAATTTCAACGGAAATTTGACCCGAGCAGACCTTGAGAGGCCATCGCCCTACAATACTTATCTCATCAACGGACTGCCGCCAACACCGATTTGCAATCCCGGAAAAGATGCGATCCTTGCTGCCCTCTATCCTTCCCCTGTTTCCCATCTCTATTTCGTATCCAGAAACGATGGGTCTCATCATTTCTCATCGACCATCGAAGAGCATCATCGAGCCGTATGGAAATATCAGAAAAGGGGTGCTAACAAAGCATCAAAATGAGAAACTGATCTGTGTAATCGATTCTTAATCCGTGTAATCAGGGACTTCCGGGCTTTTTGGGAGATCCTCAAAAAATGGCTTGAAAAAAAATGAGGTCTCCATTATCTTTGAAATCGATCAATGAAATTTACTTCATAAGAGATGGCCGGAGTTTCACCCGGCCCTTTCGATGGAGGTTGAAAAACCAATCTATTTCATCCCCGTCATACATAAGGCGCCTGCTTGACTCGCCTGGGACTGCCGGCAGACATAGTGTCGAGCAGGGCTTTCTAAAAGGGTGAGAGGAGGAATTGATGAAAAAAGAAGTGGCGGTCATCGGTGTAGGTCAGAGTAGCTTTGTCAGGGGTTACGAAGGATCCATTCGGGAACTGGCATTCGAGGCTTTCAGGGAAGCCATGCAAGATGCGGGCCTCTCTCAGAAGGATGTGAATGCTTCGATCTTCTGTTCGGCCCCTGAATATGACAAACAACGCTCGCCCGCAGGTGTTCTTGCAGAATATTTGGGCCTCGTTCCTCAGCCGACGCTCTATGTGGAAACCATTTGCTCTTCGAGCAGTAGCGGCCTCAAAGTAGCGTATGGCCTGATTAAGTCTGGCCTTCACGACGTCGTCGTCGTCCTTGGATTCCAGAAGATGTCCGAGATCACGTCTGCGGAGTCCCAGGAGAGAATGGGCCGCGGCGCTGACATCCAGTGGGAAGCTCCTTTCGGGACCATGATGCCTGCGTATTACGCCCTCTATGCGCAAGCCTACATGGCGAAGCACGGCGTCACCCATGATGACCTAATGAAGGTGAGGATAAAAGCATCGACTTACGGGGTAATCAACGAGAGGGCTGTCTACAGGAAGCCCGTAAAACCGGAAGACTTTAAGCAGGGCGACCCTGAGGCCAAAATGGCAGCCCCGGTAGCATGGCCGCTCCGGGTGGGTGATTGCTGTGCAAATGCAGACGGAAGCTCCTGTATCATCGTGGCTAACGCCGAAAAAGCCAAGGCCATGACGAAGAAACCCATCTGGGTCATCGGCATTGGGTCGGCCTCCGAGGCGGTCAACATGGCAGCAAGGCCCGATTTTAGCAAGGGGCTGAGCGTGGGTTACGCAGCCGCGGCAGAGGCCTACAAAATGGCCGGAATCACAGCAAAGGACATCAAGGTTGCCGAAGTGCACGACTGTTTCACCATCGCAGAGATCATGGCATACGAGGGTCTTGGATTTGCACCCGTGGGCGAGGGAAAACAGCTCATACGGGAAAAGGCAACCTATAAGGAGGGAAGGATACCCGTAAACGTCGACGGTGGACTCCTGTCAAAAGGCCATCCCATTGGTGCAACCGGGGGATCCCAGATCCGGACCATTGTTCTTCAGCTCCGCGGTGATGCGGGCCCCATGCAGGTGACAGGGGAGCCGGATATGGGACTTGTGCACAACATTGGTGGCGTAGGACTATACGGGAATGTCACCATCTTTGCCAAAGGATGAGAAAAGATCAGCCCCTCTTCTTCCCTCTCAAGGGGGGACGGTTAGGGAGGGGGGCCTGCATTGAAGGTTTCCAAATGAGGTGAGATATGGGATTTGAGAAATTCGGAAGAAAAAGCTTTACGGCAGCCACCAAGACGGCAAAGTTTGTCGACTTTCTTGCAGAAGGGAAGATCAAAGGGACCGCTTGTAAGGATTGCGGTGCAAGGTTTTTCCCTCCAAGGGCAGACTGTGCAAAATGCTTGTCAAAAAATATGGAGTGGTTTGATATGCCCAAAAAGGGGAAACTCGAGACATTTACCACAGCGTACTACGCACCGGTTGGCTTCGAGGGAGACCCTCCTTACACAATGGGCGTTGTGGACTTTGGCGATGGGATGAAGCTGTTCGCCCGAATGGCCAAGGACATAAACCCTGAAGAGATACGGGTGGGCATGGACATATCCGTTCGGCCTCTGAAATATGACGACGGGCAGCTTTCCTTCGAGCTTACCAAAGCTTAACTCGTCGGGAACGGAAAGTTGCAATCGGCACGTGTCCGGCAAGCACCTGGCTTGGCGGGGAAGGCGAAGTCTCTTACTTCAGAAAGCTCGATCTTCCTTTGAGAGACAAGGCGAGATGGTCCGAGAATTTGAGGGATTTAGCATCTTCGACGATAAGGGGGAAGTGAAGCGTCTCGTGGACTCTTTGATTCAGAGGAGTGATCCAGAGGTGGGGATCGAAAGCATGAGAAAGATCGATTTCTCTTATATCTTCGCTCTCTCAAAAGGAGAGAGGAGCAAAGAAGTAGAACTGAGCCGGGCAGAAATCGATGCCAGTTGGGATTGGAGAAACGGAAACATTGACATCATGCTCCTGAAAAAGATTGAGCAGGCGATCACTGACCTTTAGGCTCCCTGCCGTCCGAAGAATTCCTAATACCGGTAGAGATCCCTGGCAGCTTGATTTTCAGGAGTTACTTTGCGCGCTGAGAGATCGACGACCCACGTCCGAACGATCGGCCGGTCCGATTCGCCTTCTGCTACCTGCGAAACTCTGTATCGGTGGTTCCCAATCTCTTTCGCCTCGTATCTCCACTTCAATTTCGGGGAGGAAGTCGCCCTTAATTCAAGCATTCTTCTCTCAATCGTTCTCTTATCCTTGGTCGCCGGATCGGAGGGGATCAAGGTGTTCTTCACGAGGTCGATGGCTCGAGAAGCCTCTTCTCTAAAGCTCCGGCTTCGCTTCCCGACTTTCGGAGTGATCGGAATGAGACTCCCGTCCTTTATCCGTATTTCCAAATTGTTTCCATCGGCGCCCAAATACCCGATTTTTCCCGCTTCCAGCCTTACCTTGTAGAAATTCATCGTTCCGGACTGATTCTGGACCACCTCGATCACCTGGAATTCCTCTTTTTCTTTAACTTTAATCTTTTTTCTTAAATCGTTCGGAGATTCAAAGAATTCCGGTGGGCGGGCCGTTCGAACCGCCAGAAATCTTTTTCCAATATTCTGTTTGTACTTGGCGAGCTTTTCTTTTTCATAATCTTCAATGGCCTTTGGGGATTTCGTTTCTTTGCCCTCTGATGAACCCTCAGACGTCTTACCAGATTCCGCCAGAAGAGTTATTTCTTTCGATGACGGGGTCCCCTGCTCATTTATCGAGGCGGCCGCTAGCCAAGGGAAAACGAGTAAACAGGATAAGACGGATAGCAGGATCTTCATTTCAAACTCCTTTGGGAAGATTTCTGAAAAAGCCGACAACGCCTCTCTGTAATGAAACAATCAAGACCTGATGAATTCGTAAAAATTCGAAAGCCAGGAAAAATGTCATGCTGAACCTGGTTCAGCATCTCACAAATTCCAGGACTACCAGACCCTGAAATCGCTAGATCCTGAATTCGTTAGACCCTGAACTTGTTTCAGGGCATGGTTCAGGACCTGGTTCAGGGTGACAAACAAATCGCGACTTTTCACAAGACCATCAAGACTTGGAAACCTCATAATAGACCGAATCCCCGAAGCGACGGGTTTTGATTTTCCCCTCTTTCACCATCGGTTGCATCGTGGCCTCTAATTCTTTCTTTGAAAGAGCCATCCGCTCAGAGAGGTCAACAAAAGAGAGGGGCCTTCGCTCAAGAATTCTGATAATCTTTTCTTTGACATCAATTTTGGAAACGAAGAGTGGATGCCGATCAAATTCCGAAATGATCGAGGCCTTTTCTCCAAAAAAGCCCTGAATTCTCTCCATCTCTCCCGAATTCAATGCAGCCGCCCAGGGTTCCGTGGGAGGACGGATGACCGTGTTGATATGAATACGATCAGGCTCGATCCGATCGATGGCCCTCTTCATCTGAAGAAGTTCGTCCTCGGTATCGTTTATCCCCTTGCAGAAAAGAATCTCTAACCAGATCTGCCCTTGATAAACTTTTCGGAATTCGACCAACCCCTCGATCACCTTCTCCACTGAAATCCCCCTGTGGGGTCGATTGATTCTAACAAAGACCTCTCTGGACACGGCGTCCAAAGAGGGGAGGACAATATCGGCGTGACGTAAATCGCCCCTCACCCTCTCGAAATGGAGCAACGACCCATTCGTGAGGACAGCAACAGGAATAGGGGACATCGCCTTCACCCCTTGGATGATTGAACCGATCTGGGAGTGAAGCGTGGGTTCACCTGAGCCGGAGAGAGAGAAATGGTCGATGGAGGGGTCTCCTGTCAAAAGAAAGTCTCTCACCTCTTCCAATACTTCTGCCGTGGGGACATATTCTTTCCTCCGAAGCGTCTTTTTCGTTGTTTTGCCGACCTGGCAATAAACACAATCATAGGTGCAAACCTTGGGAGGAACGAGGTCGACTCCCACGGACCTGCCAAGCCTTCTCGAAGGAACAGGACCATATAAATAACGAAACGTTCTCATCCTATTGTAACCGAGTTGCGGGTTCAACTTGGGCGTTGACTCAATAAACTTTCAATTCCAATAACCAAATTCCAAAAACCAAGCACCAAATAATGACCGAAATCCCAATGACCCAAATTCAATCCCCTCACCCTTCCCCTCTCCCCTAGGGGGGAGAGAGATGGGGTGAGGGGCGTTTCAGTTATTCGAACATTGAGGAATTGGAGTTTATTTGGGATTTGGAATTTGGTGCTTGGAATTTCAACGCTTAGGCTCCAAACTTCTTCAACTTTAACCCATTCGCCAACATAAGCGGAAGGATCTCCACTGCTGGGAACCTCCCTAATTCTCCTCGTCGACATTGTCTCTCGGTAAAGCGCCGGATGCCATCCGGTCGAATATATTTGGAATATAGAACGATAGGATTAGGATGCCAGCTATGAGATCTCAGAACCGTGGGCGTCGAATGGTCTCCGGTAACGACGAGGACATCGGGGTTGAGTTTAAAGATGGAAGGAAAAAACCGATCGATCTCCTCAATCGCCTTCACCTTCATCTTAAAATTTCCGTCTTCTCCTGCTGAATCGGTCTTCTTGAAATGAACGTAGAAGAAGTCATAGCGATGAAGGTGGCTTTTCAGGGTTTCAATCTCCCTTTGATAGGTTTCTCCTGTCTCCAGAATTTCCATTCCCACCAATCTCGCTAACCCCCGATACATCGGGTAGGTGGCGATGGCAGCTGCCCTGAGCTTAAAGCGATCGGCCATCGTCGGGATCTCCGGAATCTTAGAAAACCCTCTCAGCAGGATGGTGTTTGCAGGATGAAATGGTTTCAGGGCATCGGTGGCCTTTCTTATATAATCATTCACCACTTCGGCTGTCCTTTGGGCCTCTGGGGAAAGCCCCTCCGTTTTTTTTGCCTTGAACCCGTCCTTCTGAGGGTCGGCATCGGTGAGATCTTCCCTCAACTCTTGTCCACGAAAAAGAAGGACGAAGCGATGTTCCTTCCCCGGATAAATAGAAATTTGAACTCCGTCGACCTCCCTGATCTCGTTCTGGAGGAAGCGGCAAATCTCCTGGTTCTTCTCCGTTGAAATTCTGCCTGCCCTTCGATCCACAATCACCCCTGTTTGATCGATCGTCGCAAAATTGCCTCTCGCCGTCAGGTCCTCCTTCGTCAGCGTCAATCCAATGCCTAAGGCTTCCATCACCCCTCTTCCAATTTCATATCGAAAGGGGTCATATCCGAAAAGGGCGAGATGGGAAGGGCCGCTGCCAGGAGTAATCCCGTAAGAGATGGGATCGATTAAACCGCAAACCGACTTAGCCGTTAAGCGGTCAAGGTTGGGATGCTTTGCGGCCTCCAGTTCCGTCCTGCCCCGGACCGGCAATCCCCCTAACCCATCGATGACCACCATCAACAGCTTCGAATCGGTTTGAACCACCAGGGAACGTAGGATTCCATCTGGGACCATCTTTCTGCTATCAGCCTTCCTTTTCTAAGCTCAAATTTCAAAGCAAACCTCGCACGAAGTGATGAACCAAAGACGAATTCAGAGGCTTCTTTCCTCTTCCGGATACTTCCTCCAGCGTATTTTCATATGCTTCTTATGCCTCTGATCGCCTCCATTAATTCCACGCGTATCTTCCCCTTTTCATTATTGTTTATCCTATGTTTATCCCATAATTCATTATTTGTAAAGCAACTGGTCAACTTGAAGAGGAAACCCTATTACGCAAGAATCATATACGGAAAGGTATTGACGTAATTTAAACCATGAGTTGGCTCGCCCACAATGTCCCTTAAAAAAGCAACTGCTTACGTATTAACCGGACGCATTCCGGCCTCGTCCCAGCCAGCGCCAGCCGCGACGCCGGCAGGAGCGGCTTGATTCGAACTCTGCCAACCTTGATCACCGTTATCCTTTCGTCAGTGCAAGCACTAACACAAAAGGGGTTCCGCCCGTTCGATAATACCGGAGACGCCCATGCCGCCGCCTCCGCAGATGGCGATCATCCCGTACCTTGAGCGGCGTCTTCTCATCTCGTAAAGGAGGGTGATGAGTATCCTGGCCCCGGTCGCACCTAAAGGATGACCAATGGAAACACAAGAACCATTGACGTTCACGCGGTCATAATCCTTCTCAGTGAGTCCTAACTCTCTCATATTGGCCAAAGTCTGGGCGGCAAACGCCTCGTGGATCTCAATAAGGTCAATCTGTCCGATTGTGAGTCCGGTTTTTTTCAAAGCCAGATTTGCGGCCACCGACGCCGCCTTCCAGGCAGAACGTGGGTCAGCACCGCTAAACGCAAATGCCCGGAGCGTTCCCAAGGGTTTTAGATTTAGTTCCTTCGACCTTTTCTCTGTCATCAAAACGCAGACAGCAGCACCATCATTCTCACCCGATGAGTTACCGGCCGTGCAAACCCCGCCCAGCACCGGTTTCAGCTTGGAGAGCCCCTCCAGAGTTGTGTCCCTGCGAGGCCGTTCATCCTCACTGAACAGTGCCGTTTCTCCCTTCCGCCCAGCGAGAGGTACAGGAACAATTTCCTCCTTGAATTTCCCCGAATCCATGGCAGCACAAGCTCTTTGGTTGCTCAGGACCGCCCATCGATCGGCTTCCTCTCTGGTGATACCGCACTCCTTGGCCGCAGTTTCTGCCCAACTCATCATGCTTGGCAGGATCCCGAACCTATCCTCTGGTTGTGACATGACACGACCCCGCTGGATTCTGTCATAGAAAGGAATCCCCCACATGGAAAGGCTACCATGGCCACGGGGCATATCGCCTGTCCCACCGATCCCCCATCGAACATCGCCCTGCAAATAAAATTCAGCCGTGCTCATGCTCTCCACACCCCCAGCCACAATGATGTCCGCATTCCCACACTGGATGAACATAGAAGCTATACAGACAGCATCGAAGCCGCTCGGACATCTTCGATCAACCGTTAAACCGGGGATTTCGACAGGCCAGCCAGCCTTGAGGAGCGACATGCGAGCAATATTGACATATTCACCGCTCTGGTAGTTCTGCCCCATGATGACCATGTCTACTTTATTGGCATCGAGCTTCGTCCTCTTGAGTACTTCATTGAGAACCACGGCTCCCAGGTCATAGGCCCTTACGCCTTTTAGCGAACCGCCGAAGTTCCCCACGGGCGTACGCACACCACCAACAATGACAACGTCTTCCATTCTTCCCTTTCTACCCCCCTTCCCTTTTTGGAACAATAGGAACGACTGGAATTACTTCTTATCGAGTGGCCCCAACAGCCCATCAGCAATCATATCTTTGAGCTCTTCTTCCGTCCCCAATTCTACGGCCATGGCCCATGCATCCCGAAAATAGTGCTCGATGGCCTCTTCGGCAATGTACCCGTAGCCTCCAAAGATCTGCACAGCCTCGTCCACGATAGAGATCAATTTCCTCCCCACATCCAGTTGGGCCATAGAAAGAAGTCCAGAATCCATTCTTTGCCGATCATGTTCTACCGCCAACTTATAGGCAAACCAACGGGCCACCTCGATACTTACAGCCATGTCAGCCAGTTTATGTCGGATCACTTGAAACTGTGAGAGCTTCTTGCCAAATTGCTCTCTCTGTTTGGAATATTTAATCGTCCGGTCAAGAGCCCCCTGCGCCATACCCAAGGCCTGAGCAACGCTTCTAAGTCCCATCACCTGATGGTGGTAGTTAACATGTGCCATCCCCTCACCTTCATCTCCCACACGGTTCCCGACAGGTACCCGAACCTCCTTTAAGTAAAGATCCCCAAATGGAACCATCCTCAACCCCATCTTTTCGATAGGATGGATCTCAACGCCACCATTTTTTCTCTCGACAATCAATGTGGTCCAACCTTCTTTCGCCTCCTTACAAAGCACGATGAAGGCATCAGAAAAAGAGGCATTGAGCACAAATCGCTTTCTGCCTTGGATATGATATCCCCCCTCCCTCTTCTCTACAGTAGTCACGATAGATGAGATATCTTTCCCATCTTCTGATTCGGCAAAGGCGACGCTCAGCCGCTTCCCTCCCTTTGCCAAAGGGAGAACGAAGCTTGTCTTCTGTTCATGGGTGCCGAATTTTAGAATGACCTCTGAACCAAGATCAACCATGGCCAAAGTGCTCCCAATCCCGGAATCGACCCTACAGAATGCTTCAATGACCAGAATATTTTCGAAAAGACCCAGCCCCTGACCCCCAAACTCCTCTGGGTAATGAATCCCGATGAACCCTAACTGACAAGCCTTCTTCCATATCGATTCTGGGAATTGCCCGTTCTGATCCAGCTCTAAGGCCAAGTCAGGATCGAACTCCCCCTGGGCAAACTTCATAGCCGCTTCTTGAACATCCTTCTGCTCACTGGATAGTTCAAAATCCATCCTCTCTTCTCCTAAATCCCCAATTCTCTTGAGATCACTAAATGCTGTATTTCGGAAGTCCCTTCTGGAATTTTGAACAGTCTTGCATCCCGCAGAAATCTCTGAATGGGATTCTCCATCATTAAACCCATATTCTTTTGAATGGCCATGGCCTTCTGAACGATCCTCTGGACCGATTCGGTGCAGAAGAGTTTCACGACCGAGGCGTCCTTCATCGAGGCTATGCCTTGATCATAAAGCCATGCTCCTCGGAAGGTCACATATCTCATCACCTCGATCGACATCGCCATCTCTGCCAAGACAAATCGAATGGCCTGGGACCTTCTCAAGGGTTCAGCATGCCTCCGAGTCCGCTTGATATACGGAATGAGGGCATCGAAGGTTGCCTGTCCTACTCCCGTGCTCCTCGCTCCGTATGTAATCCTCCCTGATTTGAGGGTCTCCTCTAATTGTGTTAGTCCCCCGCCCTCCTGCTCTCCGAGCATCCTCTCCTTAGGAACGAAACAGTCATCAAAAGCCAGTTCAGCCGTATCTGATGAATGGTTGCCTAACTTCTCCAGCTTTTTCGCTACAGAAAATCCGGGATCATCTCGATTCACGATAAAGAGGTTGATCCCCGTCCCCCTTTTGGTGGGATCTGTATAGGCCGCCACGGTCACAAAATCACAGATCGTCCCATTGGTGATGAAGGTCTTTGACCCATTGAGGCGGTAGCCATTGCCCTGTTTCAAAGCAGTCATCCGAATTCCAGAGGCATCCGACCCTGCATCTGGCTCCGTCAGCGCAAAGGCACCAATTTTCTCTCCTCGTGCTGCCGGCAAAAGATAGTTTCTCTTGAGCTCGTCGGATCCATAATGGAGAATGGGATCTGTAGCCAGACCTCCTTGAACCATGATCCCTGCGCCGATGCCCACGCAGATCCGATTCAATTCCTCCACTGCAATGCACTCCGAAATCTTGTCTAAGCCAGGCCCCCCATATTCTTTAGGGCATCGCAGGCAGAGGAGATGCTCCACCCCCAGGATTCGAAAGAGGTGAACCGGGAAGGTCTCGTTTCTCTCATACTCCTCAACCAGAGGGCGGACCTCTCTTTCGTAAATCTCTCGGACCCTCTTTCGAAAGGTCGTCTGCTCGTCGTTCAGTTCATAAAGCATAGTCACCTCACTTTATTTCCAATCTTATAAAGATTTTCTTGGTAGAACTTACACCCTATCGGACATCTTCATGAGTTACTCTCGTTCCTCTGTAAAAGGGGGGATGGATTTCAACATCTGGATTTATTGCTTCTTGGGATACCTCTCGCTGAAAACGAACTCAGAAATTTTTTTTCGCTTGGGTGCAGTTCCCTGTGCCTCGGGGTATCCCAGGGGCGTCATAGCCACCACTTCAACATTCTGGGGAAGGCCCAAAATCTCTTCGGCCTTGTTGTGATCAAATAGCCCAACAATCACAGTTCCCAATCCCAGCGCATGAGCGGCCAAACAGAGGGTTTGCATGGCAATGCCAGTATCAAACATCAACCAATCCCCTTTCACGGTGGCTGCTTCGCCTTTTTTGAAACCAGAGATTCCCTTCTTACCACAAAGGACGACGACCAATGGAGCCTCGGTCATTGAGGAACGGGCCGGATTAGTCGATGGTAGCGTATTGGCCAATTCGGATTTCATACTGGGGTCCCTGACAAGGATCACCTCCCAGCACTGGCTATTTGCCCAGGACGGAGACCATCTGACTGCCTCCATCAGATTTTGAAGCACCTCCTCAGAAACGGGCTCCGCTTTGTATTTCCTTATGCTGCGTCTTCCCTTGATCGCCTCCATCAGATCCATTCCATCCCCTCCCTTTGAATAACGATTATCCCATTATCAGGTCTTCGTAAAGGAGAAGTTCGGTTTGCTGAATTGAAGAATTGAGGGATAGAAAAAATAGAATTTTGAATTCTCAAATTTAATGAATTCGTAAAGAGTCCAACCACATGTCATTGCGAGGAGCATAGCGGTTGCGAGGCGCAGCCGAAGCAAACCCGGAGATTCCTCGCGAAGCTCGGAACAGGTTCCGCAGTCCCGTGAAGTCAAGCACTTACAAAATACGAGGTTGCTTCGCTTCGCTCGCAACGACTACGTTAGGGACTTTTTAGGAGACCATCCATCTGGAATTTTATAGTTTGCCTTGCAGGATATCTTTGTACACGCACCTGTAATTGGTGGGAGATCTCCAAATTGGACTGGGCTTAACAACCTCAGCATTCTTCCTTCTAAGTGCTACTGGGGTTCAAACATATCCTTTCCGGCACCGCAAGTGGGGCAAACCCAGTCATCTGGAATTGCCTCAAAGGCCGTTCCAGGTTTCACTCCGTTATCAGGATCTCCCTTTGATGGGTCATAGATATAGTCGCAAATTGAGCACTTCCACTTTTTCATTCTCCCCTCCTCGATCATCTCATCGTCATGTGCTTTCCTAAGAATAGATCCCTTCCAATCAGCGAAAACCGGATATTCTGCCGGAAAAAGGGAAACCCTGTCTCCATCTTTGAGCAGCTGATCCAAAAAGGCCCCCCTGTGATTAACAAAGATCAGCTTGACTCTTTCCTTGGGTATCCCCAACGCTTGAATGGCCTCCTGGATCGTGGCTCCATTCTTGAGGGTAATTTCAATGGGCCCCGGCTGTTCTGGAGAACCATATGGGAGAAAACTTCCCGTCAACTTAACATAGACCGTTACCAATTCCCCTCACACTCAAGATTTTTTCTGATGATTTAAATCTCTCCGGAAGGAGATGGCGACATACATATTAAACGCCATTTCCGGCGGAAAAATAGCAATCCGGTCGCCGTTGGATAAAATGCTATCAAAATCAACACCCCTCCCATTGAGTAAAATCATCCTCACTTTTTCAGGAGGAATTCCCAGTTCCCGTATGACCTCATGCACGGTTGCTTTCTCGGCTGCCTCAAGTGGAAAGAGGCCGTCGTTGGAATCGCTCCTTCCATACGGTCTGAGGGAGGCGTGTAATTTAACAGTAACCTGCATCTATTCCTATTCTTAAAGGACGAAACAGGGGGCGGGACTCAACTCTCCCGCCCCCCCCGCGACTGCGAAGCGTTAAAACTTAAAGACCTTATCCAGGTCAACATCGGGAACCAAAAAAGTTAGATTATGGGGAGGGAGTTTCTCCTCTTTAAAAAACTCCGGCAGCCGGTCGTCCAGATTGGAAAAGCCTGCCCGCTCATTAAAATCTCTCTCCACCTTCAGAATCTTCTTTCCGAGGGCGGCCACGTCGTCAGCCGTTAGATTCCATCCGTACCGACCATTGAGCATTCCAATCACACCCGCAAAGCATTCCGGCATATCCAGTGCTGGAAATGCAATAAACAGGCAGAGGCCTGTTGAATCAACGGCGGCAGTAGTAATCTGAAGATTCTGGGACAACGCCATCTGGCCATCAGGTTTCAATGGATCGACATATCCCCCGACTTTCATAATATTTGTGGCTGTAGCGTATCCAGCTGTATGGTCGGCGCCCATGGTCGAAGTCGCATAGGTCACGCCGATCCCCTGAATGGCCCGGGGCTCATAAGCGGGCATTCCCTGGTTTTTCACCACCGGAACCCGGGTCACGCCAAAAGCCTTCCCTGTGAAAGCAGCGCCGTTTCCAATAATCCTTCCCAGAGGCGTTCCCTTTCCGGCCTCATGGATCAACTGGATCGCACCTTCGGCGTCTCCAAACTCCTTGACCCCCGCTTCCATGGCCACCCCTATCGTGCAGCCCATTTCAATCGTATCAAACCCATAATCGTCGCAAAGGCGGTCGATACGGGCAATCGCATCCAGGTCGTCAATCCCACAGTTGGCCCCGTTGGCCCAGACCGTCTCATATTCAAGGGCTGAGGTGATATATTTGCCTTTTTCATCCACGTACTCATTCGAACACTGAATGATGCAGGTCGTGCATCCGGAATGGGTCGTCTTGCCTCCCCTCTTGGAAATAATCTGATGCATCGTCTCTCCACTAATCTTGTCAGTCCCCTCAAATCGTCCCGAGGAGAAATTCCGGGTCGGATACCCTCCGGCCTCATTAATGATCGCTGCCAGAATATTAGTGCCATACTTTGGGAGCCCCTGGCTGGTCACGGGATGTTCCCGCAATGCCTTCACAAACTTTTGAGAAGCCTCCTTGAAAAGGTCCGGGTTCTTTATAGGGACCTTTTCACCTCCTGTGTCATCGATGACAATCGCCTTCAAGCCTTTTGATCCCATCACCGCACCCATGCCTCCCCTTCCTGCATGACGAGAAGGGGTCCCGTTGGTACTGGTGACAGCGATACTGGCCATTGCCATCTTCATCTCCCCGGCAGGCCCGATGGAGATAATGCCTGCTTTCTTGTCATATTTAGCCTGAAGTTTCTCTGTTAATGCATAGTTCCCCAGTCCTTTCAAATCATCCGCTGGGAAGAGCTTTGCCCCGTCCTTGCTAACGGCCAGGCCGTAAAGCTTTCCCTTCTCCGGCTTCCCTTCGATAATGATGGCAGCAATGCCCAATCGCGCCAATTTGGTTGCCGCCGTGCCCCCTACATTGCTCTCCTTGATCCCTCCTGTCAAAGGGCTCTTGCCGCCGATGGAAAGCCTCCCCGAATTTGCAGCGGTCGTCCCCGTCAAAAGCCCGGGGGCGATGACCAGTTTGTTATGTTGACCGATCGGATTACATAGAGGCGGGACTTCCTTGCTCACCACCATAGATGTCAACCCACGCCCTCCCAGGCCAATATAATCCCCGCTGACTTTCTCCTCAGAAACCTTGAGACTGTCCATATTTATTCTGAAGATTCTGTCCATTGAAAATCCTCCTTTCCTTTAGAATTTTTTGAAAGCAGAGCATCCCTCCTGAGTCCAAAAAACAAAGGGCAATGTCCAACTTTTTAGGGCCGACATTGCCTCCTTTGCAGACAAGGCAGGCGTGAGAATTGCTCCTCGCACCCTAACGCCTATCCCTCCCAAAGGGAGGAAATAGGTCGGAGGTATTTTCGTGACACCCCCTTTTTTCGTTTCTATTATAGCCAATTCATAGTTAAAGTCAACAAATTACTTTTTTCTTAGAAAGGATGGCATACCAGTCACTCATTGACACCTCTCCTCGCTCCTTGGTAAGATCGCCTTCAAATGAGAAGGTCGAGTTCGATTACCGATGTCCCGGGTATCAGGGTGGGTCACGCCAGTAACTTCAAGGCCCTAACAGGCTGTACAGTCATCCTCTGTGAAGAAGGGGCGACGGGTGGTGTGGATAT